>JAJBTD010000075.1 GCA_020861055.1 Clostridiales bacterium
ACTACCTCCTGACCCTGGCCGCCATCGCCAGAGAGCTGGAGCTACGCCAGGCCAACCGGACAGCTGCCGTCACCCTGGCCGCCGGACTGCCCCTCACCAGCTTTGGCCGGGACAGAGAAGCCTTTCGTGCATATCTCCTCCGGGACAGCCAGCCGGTGGCCTTCCGGTTTTCCGGCAGGCAGTTCTGCTTCACCGTCTCAGACGTGCTCCTGTTTCCTCAAGGCTACTCCGCCGTTCTCACCCAGCCGGAGCTGCTGGAGGAGCCGTCGGTCATCCTGGCTGACATCGGCGGATGGACGGTCGCCCTGATGCGGATCGAACATCGCATCCCCAGTGCCGCCACCTGCCGGAGCCTGGAGCTGGGGGTCATCCGCTGTCTGGAGCGGGCGGAGGAGCAGGTTCGCCAGAAGCTGGGGCTCTCCCTCTCCCCGGCCCAGATCGAGAGTGTCCTCCGGGACGAGCCCTCCGGCATGGACGAACAGGCCAGGTCTATTATCCTGGCCGTCGCAGACGACTATGTCCAGCAGTTCTTCTCTGCCATCGCTGAGACCGGACTGGATCTTCGGGCCATGCCCTCCGTTTTCCTGGGCGGCGGGGCGGGGCTGCTGAAACGCCATGTCGCCGGAGGTGCGGCCCTGTGTCGGCCTTTCCTCCTGGACGACGTATCCCTGAACGCCAGAGGCTTTGAGCGGCTGGCGGCCCGAATGTCAGAGAGGGTCAAGGATGCCGAAACCCCCTGACCGCATCCGCTTCGGCGCCAGCTTCCGATTGAGCGACCCGGAGCAGGCCCGTGCCTGGTCCATTCTCTCCGCCTTTCCCGCCCGGCAGCGAATGCCCGCTCTGGCCCACATGATCTGTCGGTATCAGGACATGCACATACTGCTGGATGAACTCCGGCAGCTTCTTCGGGAGGAGCTGTCGGCCTGTGCAGCCTCTCACGAAACAGTATCCTCCAGCGGACAGGCCGGGGACGCAGATGCAGACGTCCTCGGCTTTCTCTATGCCCTCCAGAGAGGAGATGATGACAGATGATTCCCTATTTTGACCTGTTCTCCGGCATCGGCGGCTTCCGTGCCGGGCTGGAGCGGGCAGGCGGCTTTCGGTGCGTCGGCCACTGTGAGCTGGATCCCCACGCCGACGAAGGATACCGGGCCGTCCATCGCCCGGAGAAGGAGGAACGATATTATAGAGACGTCAAAACCATCGCCCCCGCAGAGATGCCCTTCTTCGACCTCCTCTGCGCCGGATTTCCCTGTCAGAGCTATTCCATCTCCGGTAAACGGCTGGGGTTTCACGACCCCAGAGGGGCGCTTTTCTTTGAGGTTGCCCGACTGGCTCAGGCGAGACGGCCTGCGTATCTGCTGCTTGAAAACGTACCCGGATTGCTATCGCATGACAGCGGACGGACATTTGCAGCCATTCTCGCCACGCTTTCAGAGCTGGGGTATGGTGTGGAATGGATGGTGCTTAACAGCGCCCATTTCGGCGTCCCCCAGTCCCGGCAGCGGGTGTTCCTTGTCGGATATCTTGATTCCCGATGCGCCGGAACGGTATTTCCTCTCTTCGGCGCAGGTGGAACGACTCTTGTTCAGATCAGAGGCGGCCCCCAGGGAAAGCGGGTCTATGACGCACAGGGCGCCGCCCGCACCCTGACCGCCAGTGCATCCGGTAACGGCGGCAAATCCGGGCTGTACTTTGTAGATGCCGACCCCGGCGACCTGCTTCTCATCCACGAGGGGACGAAGAAGGGCTATTCTGTCGCCCGACCCGGCGACACGGTGGATCTCAGCTATCCCAACAGCGATACCCGCCGTGGCCGGGTGGGGCGGGACATCGCCCATACCCTCACCACCGGAGGACATCAGGGGGTGGTCATGCGCTCCGGCAGGATACGGCGGCTGACGCCAAGGGAGTGTCTGCGCCTGCAGGGATTTGCCGACGATCAGATCGACCGGCTCCTGGCCGTCGTCTCCGACGCACAGGCCTACCGGCAGGCGGGCAACTGCGTGACGGTAAACGTCGTCGAGGCCATTGGGCGAAGGCTCTGCGCCGCCGACCGGTCTCTGAGAGGTGGCGACGGCCCATGACCGGCATCAAGGATCAGTTCTTTGGCGTGGAGGTAGAGCTCACCGGTATCACCAGAGAGCAGGCGGCCCAGGCCCTGGCCAGCTACTTTGGCTCCACGGCGAAATACATACGAGGCGGCTATGACGCCTGGGCGGTGAACGACCGGGAGGGCAAGCGCTGGAAGCTGATGAGCGATTCCAGCATCCGACCGGAACGGAAGGACGGCAACAGCTACGTCCCCGCTGACAGCCCTCTCTACCGGGTGGAGATGGTCACCCCCAAGCTGTCCTATGACGAGCTGCCCAAGCTCCAGGAGTGTATCCGCTGCCTCCGCCGGGCGGGCGGCAAGGTAAACGACAGCTGCGGTCTCCATGTCCATGTGGACGCCGCCAACCACAATCGCCAGAGCCTGAAAAATTTGCTCACCATCATGTACTCCAAGGAGGACCTGCTCTTCAAGGCCCTCCAGGTGAACGAGGAAAGAGCGGAGCGCTGGTGCAAAAAGGTGCGGGAACCCATGCTGAAGCAGGTGCGCAAGCTCCCCTCCACCGAGACGCCCGACCTGACTCAACTGGAGCGCATCTGGTATGAGGGCGCTGTGGATTCCTGCAGCCATTACAACTGGACCCGTTATTACGCCCTCAATCTCCACTCCGTCTTTTATCGGGGAACCATCGAGTGGCGCTGCTTCAACTCCACCCTCCATGCCGGACGGGCCGCAGCCTATGTCAATCTGTGCCTCGCCATGTCCGCCCAGGCCCTCTCCCAGCGCAGCGCACTCATGCGGCGGACGGAGAGCGACAACGAGCTGTTCACCTTCCGGGTCTGGCTGGTGCGGCTGGGGCTCAACGGCGACGAGTTCAAAAACACCCGGAACCACCTCCTGGCCAATCTGGAGGGCGACCGGGCCTGGCGGTACGACAAGGACCGCTATGAGTCTGCCCACAAGAAAAACCGACAGACAAACGAGCCTGAAAGGGGATGACAACACAATGAAGATCATGATCGATGAGACGATTTTTCAGGGGACGCCAGTGGACATTTTGGAGCAGCTCCGGCTACTCACCTTTGACTCCGCCGAATTCTCCACCACCGACGCCTATATCCGGTTCCTGCAGTACGCTGTGCGACGGATGACCGGAAAGCCCTGTCCGCTACCGGAGGGCGACACCGAACAGCGGGCCGCCGCCATCCTGGAGCGGCTGGAGGCCATCGGCGCACTGGAAAGGCTGGAGGCCTGATGAAGCCGGTATACGGTGTGTGGGCCGTCCGGGACGGCTCCTCCCGGTTTGGGCCTGCCGAGGCGTGGTGCAAGGAGAATGGGACTTCTCTGGAGTTCTCTTCCCTGGATGACGCCCAGGTCTATGCTCAGGACCTGAACAGCCAGGCGGTGCCCAGCGTCCACTACTATGCGATGGAAAAGTCACATGAACGGGACGCCGTTCAACAGGACAGCCCGGAGCGGCTGTACTTCGCTTATGGCAGCAACATCAACCTGGAGCAGATGGCCTACCGCTGCCCGGACGCCCAGGTGGTCGGCCCGGTCATGCTGGAGGGCTACGAGCTGCTCTTCCGGGGCAACGGCAGCGGCAACGGCGTGGCGACCATTGCACCGAAGGGAGGCTCCTACGTCTATGGCCTGCTCTGGAAGCTGACGCCTGGCTGTGAGCGCTCCCTAGATCATTATGAGGGGTATCCCCGGCTCTATCGCAAGGAGACTGTGACCGTATTTGACACCGAAGGCCGAAAGCTCCGGGTCATGGCCTACGTCATGAACGGGAGAAGCCTGACCCCCACGCTGCCCTCCACCCGTTATTTCAACGGTATTCGGGAGGGCTTTGTGCAGAACGGCCTCCCGGTGAAGCGGCTCCACATGGCCCTGAACCACGTCATGCAGGAGGTACAGGAACAGCGGGATGCGCTTCCCCCCTGGTATCGCAGCGCAAAGCCCCGGAATCTCGATGGGAAAGAGCGATGACCGGAGCCGCACAGCAGAAAAACAGCAGAGAAAGGAAATGCCAATGACCAACGACCCCAAATGGACCATCCTCCAGGGCGATGCGCTGCAGATACTGGAGGGCTTCGACCCCGGTACTTTTGACGCCGTCATCACCGACCCGCCCTATGCCAGCGGCGGACGCACCCAGGCGGAGAAGAACAAATCCACTGCCCGAAAGTACTCCAGCATGGGCGAAAACGCCCCGCCGGCCTTTGACGGTGACGCCAAGGATCAGCGGAGCTGGACTCGGTGGTGCGCCGAGTGGCTGTATCTGGCTCGAAGAGCCAGCAAGCCCGGCGCGCCGGTTTGTATGTTCATCGACTGGCGGCAGCTCCCCGCTGCCACCGATGCCCTCCAGTGGGCGGGCTGGATCTGGCGGGGCACCGCCGTCTGGGACAAGGGCAACAGCCGACCACAAAAGGGCCGGTTCCGGCAGCAGGCGGAGTACATCGTCTGGGGCAGCAATGGGGATATGCCCCTCTCCCGGCCCGTCCCCTGTCTGCCCGGCGTATTCAAGCACGGCAATCCCCAAAACCGCATCCATCTGACGGAGAAGCCTCTTCCGCTCATGCGGGACGTGGTGAAGATCACCGAGCCGGAGGGCCATATCCTCGACCCCTTTGCGGGGTCGGGTACCACCGTGCTGGCCGCCGTGCTGGAGGGCTACCGTGCCACCGGCATCGAGCTGTCCGATGTGTATGCTCTGCGGGCCAGGGAGCGGATCGAGGCGGCGGTGAGGGAGGACAACTGACGGAAGCTGCCTGGGCGACGTGTTCGTCGCCGTGTGCAGGGGTGTTTATTCTTTCTCGTCGCCGTACCCGTCACCCTGGAGATCCTTTGCCGTTCTAAGTCTTATTCCTTATATATAACTCCTAACATGGTCACATTCTATCCGGCCGGGCCAGCCCGGACTCTGCGCACCAGCCCTCCGGGCTGGCTGCGGCAAGCATAGCCTTCGTAATACGTCGGCGCTTGCTGGGGCGTGCCCCAGTCCCCAAATGCCCGCCGGGGGCGGGAAAGATCCAACGAAAAAACAGGCAGGAGCTATCCAGCTTTATTCGATGCCGAACAGCTCCCGCATATAATTTGTGCGCCCATCCAGGATTCGGATGACTGATATCGTCTCATCCTGTACCCGGTAGAACGCTATGTGCTTTCCACAGACAAGAAATCTCATGTCTGTATCCCGGCCTGTCTTTGCAGCGAGATCGCCTCCGCAAAAAGGCTGCTCTTTCAATATGCTGCAATGCTTTAGGATTTGCATTGTAACATTCTGCGCAGCTCCAGGGTTCTTCAGGGTGTTCTCAATGTAATCCCTGGTATCTGCCAGATCCGCTCTCGCCGCTGGAGTGTATCGCAAAATCATGCATTACCCTCCAAATTCTGCCAGCATTTCTTCTTCGGAAATCCAGTCTGATTCAGACTGCACAGATGCCTCGCCCTTTCGAAGTTCCGTCATGAGCAGGGCGACCGCCTGTTCCCGGAGGGCCTTTTTACTGTCCTGCGCAACCAGGAATGGCAGCCCGCCCACATTGATCGATTGCTGCAGAAAAACATTAACTGCATCTGTGAGCGTCATTCCGCTGGCCGCATAAATGTCCTCAACCTGCCGCTTTATTTCCGGATTGATCCGCATCTGGAAGGTTCCCGTCTTTGGGGCTGTCGCCACAGACAGCGGTGCATTCATAAAATCATCTCCTCATTGTGTTTTATAGTATAGCACATGGCACCGCCTTATGTCAATACATTGTAATTACATAAAGGCAAGAGGCCGTCAACCGATGACCAGTGCATATACTTGCACCGGGAAAGGAAGTTTATGCCCGAACGCACCCACATTGTCCCCGTCCGGCTCACCGATACGGAGTACCGC
>JAJBTD010000179.1 GCA_020861055.1 Clostridiales bacterium
TGGGCCTGCCCGGAGGCATGGGCTCCCCGGATTTCGGGGAGAACGTGGAGGGCATCTTCTCTCAGCACCTGTTCGCCGTCCCCGGGGTGAAAGCCGTGGGATTCGGCGACGGGTTCGGCTTTGCCGCCCTCCGGGGCAGCCAGGCCAACGACCCCCTGTATCTGCGCAACGGGGAGGTCACATCCACCAGCAACCACTCCGGCGGGGTCAACGGGGGCATCACCAACGGCCTGCCCATCCTGTTCACCGTGGCCCTCCGGCCCACGGCCAGTATTGCCCAGGAGCAGGACACGGTGAATCTGGACACCTGGAGCAACGATAAGCTCACCGTCCAGGGCCGTCACGACCCATGCATCGTCCACCGTGCCGTCCCGGTCATCGAGGCGGCGGCGGCACTGGCGGTGTGCGAGCTGATGGGCATTTGACGGAGCGAGGAGAGATACCATGAAGGACATCAAATATCTCCGGGGCCAGATCGACACCATCGACCACCAGATGGTCAGCCTCTTCCAGCAGCGGATGGAGGTCTCCCGGGAGGTGGCGGAGTACAAGATCGCCCACGACATCCCGGTGCTGGACCCGGAGCGGGAGCGGGAGGTGCTGGAGGACAAGGCCGCCATGGTGGCCAACCCCCAGCTCAAGACGGATGTGGCCAAGCTCTATGAGGTCATTATGTCTCTCAGCCGGGGCTGTCAGCGCCGGGTCATGCAGGACCAGGAGCCGACCCCTCCCGGCTACCCTCAGGCGGTGGAGCTTGCCGCCCCGGTGGAGGAGCCGAGGGTGGTCTATCAGGGCATGCCCGGAGCCTACAGCGAGGAGGCGGCGGTGAACTTCTTCGGCCCCGCTGTCCGGAGCCAGGGGTTGAACCGTTTTGAGGACTGCTTCGAGGCCCTGGCCTGCGGCGAGGCGGACTATGCCGTTTTGCCCATCGAAAACTCCACCACCGGGGCCATCCGCCAGGTCTACGACCTGCTCACCCAGTACCAGTTCTATATGGTGGGGGAGACCACGGTGAAGGTGGAGCATTGCCTCATGGCCCTGCCCGGGGTCAAAATGGAGGAGATCACCCATGTCTACTCCCATGAGCAGGGCTTGTTCCAGTCCGACCGGTTCCTGGACCGTCATCCGGAGTGGGTGCGGGTCCCCCAACTGGACACGGCGGGGAGCGCCAAATACGTCAGCGAGACGGGGGACCGGACCAAGGCCGCCATCTGCGGCAAGCGGGCGGCGGACATCTACGGCCTGAATATCCTGGTGCGGGGGGTCAACCACAACAACCAGAATTACACCCGCTTTGCCGTCGTCCGGACAAAGCCGGAGCTTCGCCCCGGCAGCGACAAGATCACGGCGGTTTTCCGCCTGCCCCACCAGAGCGGCTCTCTCCATGAGATACTGACCATCTTCGCCGTCAACGGCCTGAACCTGGTCAAGCTGGAGTCCCGTCCGGTGCAGGACCGGCGGTGGGAGTATATGTTCTTTGTGGAGTTCACCGGCAACCTCACTGCGCCGGGGATGGACGCCGTCCTCCGGGAGCTGAGCCAGTCCACCAACCAGTTCCGGGTGCTGGGCAACTACGCGGCCAATCTGGGGACCCAGGACGCGGTATGATGGAGGGGCAGAGCAGAAACCTCATCCTCATCGGTATGATGGGCTGCGGCAAGACCACCACCGGCCGCAGGCTCAGCCGGATGCTGGAGATGCCCCTGGTGGATACCGACCAGGAGATCGTCCGCCGGGAGGGGATGAGCATCAACGACATCTTCGCCCAGCGGGGCGAGGCGTACTTCCGCACCCTGGAGACGGAGACCCTTCGGGATCTCTGTGCCCGGGGCGGGCAGATCATCGCCACCGGCGGCGGGCTGCCCCTCCGGGAGGAGAACCGGGCGCTGCTCCGGGAGAGCGGCCTGATCTTCTTCCTGAACCGCTCCCCGGAGGAGACCTTCGACGGGACGGATCTGGCAGACCGTCCCCTGGCCCAACAGGGGAGGGAGGATTTTGTCCGCCGCTATCAGCAGCGTCTGCCCGTCTACCGGGGGGTGGCCCACTACGAGATCGCCGGGTGCAGCTCCCCCACTGCGGCGGCCCGCCGGATCGCGGAGATCTGGAGAGCGCAGCCCTGACCGGATCAGAGTGATGTCTGGAATTGAATTCAAAGCCCCGTTGTGAGCGTGAAAAACAGGCGCTCCAATGGGGCTTTTGCGCGGCGCGGGAGGCCGATTTGAAAATTTTGAAAAATGAAAATGAGAAAACAAGAGGATGAGAGAGCATTCGGCTGATTTTGAGAGAATTCACTGTGCTAAATCAAATTCCCTGTTGACAGAGCGGCGGCGGCGTGCTATAAATATATCTGCGCTGTTTTGTGGCCTTTCCCACTCACAATCGGCGAATTGCAGGTTATTGTAGCAGCTGATGCTTACAAGAGAAGAACGTTTGGAGGTTCTCATATGTCCACCTATATGGCTAAAAAAGAGGACGTCGTCCGCAAGTGGTATGTGCTGGACGCCGCCGGAAAGCCCCTGGGCAAGACCGCCGTTGCCGCCGCTGACATTCTCCGGGGCAAGGTCAAGCCCGATTTCACCCCCCATGTGGATACCGGTGATTTCGTCATCATCATCAACGCCGATAAGGCCATCCTCACCGGCAACAAGCCCACTCAGAAGTATTATCGCCACCACTCCGGCTGGACCGGCGGCCTGAAGGAGATCCAGTACAAGACCCTGATGGCCAAGCGCCCTGAGTTCGCCATGGAGCTGGCGGTCAAGGGTATGCTGCCTAAGAACAGCATCGGCGATGCCTGCCTGCGCCGCCTCCGCGTCTACAAGGGCGCCGAGCACGGCCACGAGGCCCAGAAGCCCATCGTTGTGGAATAAGGGGAGGTAATCGAAGATGTATCAGAGCAAGAAGCCCTATGTGTACGGCACTGGCCGTCGTAAGTCCTCTGTCGCCCGGGTCCGCCTGTATGAGGGCGGCACCGGCTCCATCACCATCAACGGCCGGGATATCGACGATTATTTCGGCCTTGATACCCTGAAGCTCATCACCCGTCAGCCCCTGGTACTCACCGATACCGTGGGTAAGGTGGACGTGGTGGCTACCGTCTCCGGCGGCGGCGTCAGCGGACAGGCCGGCGCGCTCCGCCACGGCATCGCCCGCGCTCTGCTGGAGGTCAACCCCGACTATCGTGGTGCCCTGAAGAAGGCCGGTTTCCTGACCCGCGATCCTCGTATGAAGGAGCGGAAGAAGTACGGTCTCAAGGCAGCCCGTCGCGCGCCTCAGTTCAGCAAGCGATAATCAGCAGATTTTTCACCGCTTCTCCGTACGTCTTTGGACGTCTTTCAAAAGCCAATCAGACAGGAGATGTTTTCCATCAGGAGAGCATTTCCTGTTTTCTGTTGAATAACAGCCGCCAGATGAGAAAACAAGAGCCGCCGCAGGAGGAGGACCTGCGACGGCTGTGGGGCAAGGGGGACGCCGCTTGGCGGCGCCCCCCTTTTTGGGTTTGTGGGTCAGTCTTCTGTGCTGTAGGACGCAGCGTATGCGTCGTAGTCGATGTTCTGCACTTCGGTAAGAGGATCGGCGGAATAGGTGGCGACACGATCATCGTCGATCACACCGGACCAGTTCATACCAAAGGCGAAGTCATAGGTGTTGCCAGCGGAGTCCACGTAGCACTCCATGTCACGGGGCACGTCCTCCAGCTGCTCCTCGACCGTCTCCATGGAGGAGGGCTGCTGGAAGACCAGCAGGCCGTTGGGCTCGACCTCGCCCAGGATGATCTCGGAGACAGCCTCGGGGTACTGATCGTTGTAGCAGACCAGGATGACGTCGGCCAGAGGCTCCACCTCAGACCAGACCATCCCGCGCTCCATGCACATGGACACGATCACGGGAATGTCGCCTGCCACAGAGGCGGCGTACTCCAGAGCGGTCAAGTCGCCATAGTTGGCAGCGGCAGCGGCGGTATTGCCCTGATAGGAGCGGTTCTCCTGGGTGCCGTCCTCCAGGGTCATGCCGGAGATGGAGGGATCGCGGGCGGTGGTGGCGGTGTACTCGCCATACTGCAGGGACACAGGATACCAGATGTCGTCCGGAGTGACCAGAGTCCCCTCCTCATAGGCGGTCATATAGTTCCATGCGTTGACGTAGTTTGCATTATAGGACGTAGTGTAGGGTGCGGTCATGCCCACCAGGATGTAGTCACATGCCGCGATCTCCTCGGCAGAGGCCCGGATAATGTCGTCTTCGGTGTAGACAGCGTTGCCGTCCTCATCCTCGCCGGAAGGGTCGCCCAGGGTGTCGGTGACCACATTGAAGTACTCGCTCAAAGCGTCCAGATCCATGCTGGCCTCCCAGGAGGGAGTGCCCTCGCTGATGCCGGTAAACGCGCTGACGGAAAAGCCGGTGTTGTAGACATAGGGAACGTAAACGGTGGGCTTCTCAGAGACGGCTCCGTCCTCGCTGATGGTGCCATCGTTCTTAATCATGACAACGGAGGCCTCCTGAGACTCCAGCGCCAGCTCACTGGCGGTGCCGGTGGAGATGATGGACTCGGCATAGGCGGAATCGTTGTAGGGCTGGTCAAACATATTCAGGTTCATCATGACCAGGATAAAGTCATAGGCCGCGTTGCTGATGATCTCATCGGCGGTCTCCTGGCCGTTGTTCTCTACCAGGATGTCGTAGGCCTCGGCGACGGTATCCATGGAGTCGTAGCCGCCCAGCAGTTCAGCGCCCTGCTCCCAGCTGTAAGCAATGCGCTCGGCCTCGGTCATGTCCTCAGCGCCCCAGACGCCCATATAGGTGTACACTTCCCAGTCGGTCATCTTCAGACCGCTGAAGCCGTACTCCTCCAGCAGGCCGTACATATAGGCGTTGTACGCACCGGCAACCTCCTCGCCGCCGTAGGCGTCTCCGTTGCCGTCCACGTTGACGGAGTACTGGGTCATGATGCCGGAGGAACCGGTCAGACCGGGCAGATCGAGCACGCCGTCAAAGAAGGGAATCAGATGCGCCTCCAGGTTGTCTCCGGGGAACACGGCGTAACGTGCAGAGGTGGCGTGGTCGTTACGACCAGCCTCAGTGGCGCCGGCACCGGCATAGTGCTTGGAGAAGCAATAGACGGATTCGCTGCCCCAGCCCAGGTCGGTGCCGTCCTCGTCATAGGTGGACTGCATGGCGTTGACATAGGCGGTGGCGATGTCGGTGGTCAGCAGGGGGTCCTCGCCGTAGGTGCCGAAGGAGCGCTCCATGGTGGCGCCCGAAATATCGATCTGGGGCCCCAGGAAAGCGGTGATGCCGGCTGCACGGTACTCCTTGGCGGTCTCCTCGCCCAGCTCAGCGGCCAGCTCGGTGTCCATGGTGGAGGCCAGGGCGACACATTCCACCAGGCCGGAGATGTTGGAGGGGTCGATGGAGATCATGGCGGGGATGCCGTACCAGCAGCTCTCAGCCACGGCCTGGATCTGGTTGGTCCACTGTGCATGGACGCCGCCGCCACGGCCGATATTACGGGTGACGCCGCCGCGGCCGCCGGCCATCAGGAAGGTGTAGGAGGTGTCGTCCTCGGTTAGAGCTTCGGTGGTGAAGTCGCCCCAGCCGCCGTGGGCCAGGATGGCCGCCATCTCGGAGCCGGACATCAGGCTGACCAGGTTCTCGGCCCGCTCCTCGCTGGTCAGACGCCAGTCCTCATAGGCGTCCAGCTCGCCGTTCTGGTTCAGGTCCTTGAAGGCGTAGCCGTCGTCCTCGATGATGGTGACGCCGGAGGTGGGGGACAGGCCCAGAGTCTCGCCGTCCTCGTTCTCGATCTCGATCCAGCCGTCGTCGGTGACCTCGACGGTGTACTTTGCGTCGTCGCTGGGGACGGGGATATAGCCCTCCACCTCATTGGAGGTCTC
>JAJBTD010000225.1 GCA_020861055.1 Clostridiales bacterium
CGGCTCGTTCTTACTGTTCTTTCCCCTCCAGGCTGTCGGCGTCCATGGGGGCGATCTTTGCGGTGGCCGCGGTGCCTGAGCGGAGGCCCCACTCCTGCCCGCCCCCCAGAATCAACGGCTCCAGCCCCAGGCCGGAGCGGATATACAGGGCGCCCACCCCCTTGGGGGCGTGGATCTTGTGGCCGCTGACGGTCAGCAGGTCCACCCCCAACTCCTTCGGGGTGAAGGGGATCTTCAAAAAGCCCTGGACAGCGTCGGTGTGGAACAGGGCCTTGGGGGCCAGCCGACGGGTCAGCCGGACCGCCTCCCGGACGGGGAGGACGCTCCCCAGCTCGTTGTTCACCAGCATCATGGACACCAGCACCGTATCCGGCCGGAGGGCGGCCTCCAGCGCCTCCAGGCGCACTGAGCCGTCCCGGTCGGGGGGGAGATAGGTCACCTCGTAGCCCGCCTGCTCCAGACGGCGGCAGGGCTCCAGCACAGCGGCGTGCTCGATAGCGGTGGTGACGATATGCCTGCCCACCCGGCGGTTTTTGTGTACGGCGGCCTGAATGGCCCAGTTGTCCCCCTCGGTGCCGCAGGAGGTGAAAACGACCTCCTCCGCCCGGCAGCCCAGGGCACGGGCCACCGTTTCCCGGTCCTGCTTCAGCCGGGCGGCGGCCCGGTTCCCCAGGGGATACCGGGAGGAGGGATTGCCCCAGCCCTCCCGCATGGCCTCCAGCGCCGCCTGGGCGGCGGCCTCGCTCACCGGGGTGGTGGCGGCGTTATCCAAATATGCAGTCATTGACGCTTGCCTCTCTCACAGGGCCAGTCCCGGCCCGTATCAATAGATGATCTCTACCTCGTCCTCCCCCACGCCGCAGGCCCGGCAGAAGGACTGCCGATCCTCCGGGGTGCGCAGGAGCATGACCTCCTCCAGCTTGCCCGTCTCCCGGTCACGGAGACAGGCGGTCTGCTCCCCGGTGCAGATACTGGCCCGTATGACCGGCCGCTGCCGGGCGGGGTCGTAGGCCAGGGACTGGGGCCGCTTCCGTCGGAACCACATGGGGCACGCTCCTCTCTGGGTGAAGATGGAAAGATTTCCCTGTTTTCGGTATCGATATTGTAGCAGTATTGTGAGGATTTTGCAAGGGAAATAGCGTTTGAAACGTGATTGGATAGCAGCTGCTCTCTGGCTCCCTCTGTGAGGGAGCTGTCGCCGCAAGGCGACTGAGGGAGAGCGGCAAGCACTACTTTCAGGCACAAATTTCTCGGCGAATTCGCTGACAGTTCCCCTTTCAGGGGAGGCAAAAAAACGGGCCGGACCCCGTCAGAGGTCCGGCCCGCAGGCATATTTGGTTTATTCGTCCTCGGCAGTATCCGTATCGGCCTCGTCCTCGGAGGTATCTTCTTCCTCCTCCGTCTCGCCGGTGAGGATGGACACCAGCTCGTCGGCAATGGCCTCCACGTCCTCCCGGTCGCAGAACAGGCGGGTCTCCCCGTTGAGCTCCACCAGGCAGGAGGAGCTGTCGTACTGGTAGAAGGTGAGGGTCACCGTCTGATAGGTGTCCGTGTTCCGGTGGAAGGTGAACGCGGCGACGGCGCTGCGCTCCGGGGTGGCGGAGTCGTCGCTGTCGGTGGCGGTGAGGCCGGTCAGGTCGTCCAGCGTGTCCTCAATGTCCACTTCCTCGCCGTCCAGCAGCCAGACCGTCTCCTCAGAGGTCTCGCCGTCCTCGTCCTCCACCTCCTGGGTGGTGCGCTCCACCGTATAGGTGACGTCGTCGATGGTGATCTCTGCGGAGGTGACGGTGTCCCAGTCCATCAGGAGGATGTCGTCCGGGCGGAGGTCGTCATAGCCGGTGTACAGCAGCACGTCGCACACGTCGGCGTCGATGAGATAGACCATCTGGGAACCGGCGATCCGGGCGTAGCAATAATCGCCCTCGTAATAGTCCCCGATTTCCAGCACGAAGGAGGCGTCCCGCTCCTCCGTCTCATAGACGGCCTCGCCGTCGTCGTCCGTCTCGCCGGTGTCCACCTGCACTGCCTCGGTGTAGGCCACCGTCACTGTCACCGTGGGGTCGTCCAGCCCGTAGGAGGCCAGCTCATCCTCGTCGGCGTTGTAGTCCACGCAGGAGCTCCAGGAGAGGCTCTGGACGTAGTCCAGCAGCGCCTCGGTGGTGTCGTTGTCCAGGGTCAGATAGTCCTCCCCGTCCAGCAGGAACCAGGTGTACTCGTCGCTGTAGGCCAGACCGCTGTTTTCCAGATAGTAAATGTCCAGCGTCTGCGTCTCGGCGTCCACCGTCACCTGACGGATGGCAGACAGGTCGGGCAGACTTTCCATCTCGATCAGGTCGTACAGGCTGTAGATGAAAGCGGAGAGAATGCTGGTATCCACGATATAGACGTTTCCGTCCCCGTTGGAGAGGTAATAGCCCCCGTCCAGCGTATTCTCGTCCCCGATGAGCAGCTCTGTCTCCTCCCCATCAATGGTGACGGTGACGGTGCAGGTTGGCTCCTCCAGACCGTACTCGGACAGCTCTGCCGGCTCCTCAATGGTCTTGGTCACCGTCACCTCCGCCAGTGCGGAGACCATGCTCTCCGGATAGCTCTCGTCCAGGGGGAAGCTGTCGTCGTCGGCGTTGGCCCAGCTCTCCCCGTCGCTGGACAGGGTGACCGTCTCCCCGTCATAGGTCCAGGACAGGCCGGTGACGGTATCCGTATCCAGGTCGGTCAGGAGATAGACCGTCTCCTCCTCTTCCACCTGATTGTCCGGGTTGAGGAGGGTGGCGGCTGCGGTGGCTACGATGAGCGCCAGCAGCACCCCCAGCAGGATCAGCAGCGTCGTGCTGCGGCTTTTCCGCCTCATGCTCTCCGCCTCCTTGCCCAGATAAACACGCCGATGACCAGGAATGCCACAGGCAGCACGATGACGACGGTAAGGGTCATCACAGAGGCCGAGGCGCTGTCGATGGTCAGATATTCAGAGGAAAGGCTCTTGCTGCGGATGGAGATGCTCTCCTCCTGACCGCAGATCCAGTTGACGGCGTTGAGGAAGAAATCCTGGTTGCCGCCGGAGACGGCGGTGTTGATGTCGTCGTCCAGCAGAGAGGTGGAGCCCACCCAGACGATCTTGCTCTCCGACTCGTCATCGTTGGTCTTGGTGATGGCCACTGCCAGGGTAAAGGGGCCGTCGATGTCCCCGCTCTCCTGGGAATAGGTGGTCATGGCCCAGCCGTCCAACTTGGAATAGGCGTCGTCAGAGGTGGTCAGCAGAGCGCTGACGGAGAGGCTGTCGTCCAGGTCGTCGGCAATCTCCAGGCCCTGAGCGATGGGGATGAGCACATAGTAGTTGTCGGAAATGAGGGGAGAGGTGATGGTGTGGCTTTCCAGCTCCGGCAGCAGGTAGTAGGGGTAGCCGTAGGCGTAATAGCTCTGGTTGCCCTCCACCACGATGCCGTCCACTGTGGTCACGCCGTAGTCCGCCATCAGCGACTCCAGGTTATCCAGAGCACCATCGTCCTCCGGGGTGTCGGTCAGGAGGATCAGATTGCCGCCTGCGGACAGATACTCCTGGAGCAGCTCCAGCTCGGTCTCGGAGATATCGCTGGAGGGGCCGTAGATGAGGATACAGTCCGCGTCCTCCGGGACGGCGTCTACCGTCAGCAGGGACAGCTCCTCAATTTCCACGTTCTCCTTTTCCAGGGCACTCTCGAAGTCGGAGCTGAGACTGGACTCCCCGTGTCCGGTGAGGGTGTACAGCTTGGGCAGGTCGTCGCTGGTGACGTAGCTGACGGCGCTGGTCAGGCTGCCCTCTCCGGCGAAGCTCACGTCGATGGAGCCGGTGGTGTAGTAACTGCTGTAATCGTACTCATAGAGGTCGCTGGCGCTGACGGTGGTATACCGGTCGCCGCACTCCACGACCAGGTCGTTGTCGGAGACGCTGCTGATGCCGTACTGGGTGGCAAAGGTGGGATAGACGTCCGGGTCCTTCTTTACTACGGTGAGATGGTCACTGAGGGACTCATACCGCTCCAGCAGGTTTTCCAGGTAGGTGTCCTCGTCGCCGCTGCGGACCAGCCAGTAAACGGTCACATCATCCTCCAGACCGCTCACGATCTGCTCCGTCTGGGAGGAGATGGAGAATACGCCGGAGGCGGTAGTGTCCAGCTGAGTCCAGCTGGAGGGGAGAGCGTTGACGAATAGGTTTACCATAATGGCAATCGCCAGCACGATGGCCGCCGCCACTACGCTGTAGCCGCCCACCCGGAAGTTCCGGGTGCGGAAGCTCGCCCGGAATTTGGCCATATCCGGCCGGGGAAGCTGGAATTTCTTCTTTTCCGCCTTGCCCTCGGCCTGTTCTTTGCTTTTCTTACCGAACATTATTCACTCCACCTCCGCTTCTCCATGGACTGCACGCTCAGGAACAGGAACACCCCGACGACCGTCAGGAAATAGACGACGCCGGTGAGGTCAAAGACGCCGTAGACAAACTGATAGAACCGCTGATAGAGGGACATCTCCTCCATCACCTCGCCAAATAGCCCGGCGAAGCTGTCCTGGAACAACAGATAGAAGACGGTCAGCACCACCTCCAGGACGACGATGGTCACCCAGGAGGCAAAGGCGTTTCTGGTCATCAGCCAGACCACCAGGCCCAGCAGCAGCACCAGAATGGCAAAGGCCACAAAGGAGGCATAGGCGTCGCTGGAAACAAAGCTGGCCAGGGAGCTGATAAAGTAGTTGAGCAGCATGACCACGAAGCACAGCCCCGCCGCTACCGCCTGGCTCTCGGTCAGGGAAGAGATGAACGTTCCGATGGCGATCAGGGACGCCCCCAGCAGGAAGAAGCCCACGATGGAGCTATAGGCCTCCGGCAGATAGACGGAGCCAAAGGCGGAGAGCACCAGGGGATAGATGCAGATGATGAGCATGGGAAGGGCGAACACCACCAGCAGGGCCAGGTACTTCCCCATCACCACCTGGGTCATGCTCAGGGGCAGGGAGTAGAGCAGCTGGTCTGTTTTCTGCTTGCGCTCCTCCGAGATGACCTTCATGGTCAGAATGGGGACGATGATCAAAAAGACAAACGACACATAGTAGAGCACATACTCAAAGCTGGCCGAGGCGGAGCTGATGCAGATGGACATGGTGTAGATGCCCGTGAACAGCAGCAGAAACGCCCCAAATACGAAGGCGGTCACCCCGCTGAAATAGGAGGCCAGCTCATGCTTGAATACCGCTTTCATTCCGCTTCCTCCTCTCCGGTTTCCAATTCAACCACGAGTTCCGGCGCATCCGGCTCCGGCTCGGAGGCTTCCTCCGTCTGCTCCGGAAGCGGTTGGGTCGAAGTGGGCGCATCCTTTGTCTCTGCGGACGTTTTCACTGTCTCCGGCTCGTCTGAGGTCAGCTCGATGAACACGTCCTCCAGGCTGGCCTTTACCGTGGTCATGCGCAGGATGGGCCTTGCCGCCCCGCTGCACGCAAAGAAGATCTCCCGGCAGGCGTCGTCAGAGCCGTCCGTCTCCAGCTCCACGTCGCAGCGGCCGTCCGCCGCCCGCTTGAGGCTGACCTCCCGGATGTGCTCCAGGGGCTCCAGCAGACCAACGGCCTCCTCCGGCTCCGCCTCCAGCGTCAGCTCCACGGTGGTCTTGCCCGCAAACAGTTGTTCCAGATTTTCCGGCGTGTCGCAGGCCACTAGCTTGCCCTTGGAGATGATCATGATGGTCTGGCAGATGGCCTGCACCTCGGAGAGAATGTGACTGCTGAGAATGACGGTGTGGCTCTCCCCCAGGCTGTTGATGAGCTCCCGGATCTCGATGATCTGCCGGGGGTCAAGGCCAACGGTGGGCTCGTCCAGAATGATG
>JAJBTD010000060.1 GCA_020861055.1 Clostridiales bacterium
TGGTCTGAGCAACTTAACCGTACCACAGGTTTCTCCTATTCGCTACTCTTTTTTCCTCTTATCTGTTAAGCGTCATTGTAACACCTACAGCACACTTCCGACTTTTTTTGCTCTTTTCCTTGACATAAACAGGCAAGGGCGGTATTCTATTAAAGGTCTGCGTCTGTCGGACCCTAACGAACTGGAACGAGGTGCCTGCTATGAACGCCAATCTGATCTCCTATGTGCCGAACCTGAGAGTGTTGGACTGCACCCTGCGGGATGGCGGACTGGTCAATGATTCTCAATTTTCCGATGATTTCGCCAAAGCCCTCTATCAGGCCAATCTGAAGGCCGGAGTGGACTATATGGAGTTCGGCTATAAGTGTGATAAGAAGATTTTCAGTCCCGACCGATATGGCAAGTGGAAGTTCTGCGATGAGGCAGACATCCGGGCTATTGTTGGGGACAACGATACCGACCTGAAAATTTCCGTCATGGCGGATGTGGGCCGGTGCGATTACAAAAAGGACATCATCCCCAAGGCGGACAGCGTTATCGACACCATCCGGGTGGCCACCTATGTCAACGCCATTCCCACCGCCATCGATATGGTGGAGGACGCAAAGAAAAAAGGCTATGAGGCCACGGTGAACATTATGGCCGTCTCCAAGGTCAACGGAGAGGATCTGAAAAACAGCCTGGAGCTGCTGGGACAGTCTAGTGCGGATGTGATCTATCTGGTGGACAGCTTTGGCTCCTTCTACCCGGAGCAGATTCGTCGGCTTACCGACCAGTATATGGAGGTCGCCGACAAGTACGGCAAAAAGGTAGGCATCCATGCCCACAACAACCAGCAGCTGGCCTTTGCCAACACCATCGAGGCCATGAACAAGGGGGCTGGCGCCACCTATCTGGACGCCACCGTCAACGGCCTGGGCCGGGGGGCGGGGAACTGCCACCTGGAGGGCCTGCTGAGCTTCCTCCGCAACCCCAAGTATAAGACCATCCCCATCCTGAAATTTGTGGAGGGTTATATCCTGCCCCTCCGGGAGCAGGGACTGACCTGGGGTTATGACATTCCCTACCTTCTCACCGGACAACTCAACGCTCACCCCTCCTTCGCCATCAAGTTTATCAAGGAGGGCAGAAAGGACTACTACAATTTTTTCCACGAACTGTTGGATGACACACTGTAGTCTATAGACCGTAGCAGACAGACCCGCCGGAGGAACTCCCCCGGCGGGTCTGTTGCCGCATAAAAAGCCTGCGCAGCCCTTCCTGTGTGCCAATGCCAGCCCCTCATTCTTGCACGAGAGGATGTGCGGGTATATAATAAAAATAAGGAACAGGCAAATGCTCTGCCGATTTTGACAAGGAAGTGATGGCATGAAACACTTTGGCGTTACAAAGGAGCGTACTGCAACCGACAGCTATGGCTACAGGGCGGGACGTGCGCTGCGAAGGCACGCCCTGGTGTTCCGGGTATTGATACTGTTTCTGCTTTTCCTTTACATCGTATTTGTCGGGCAGGAACTTTATAATGGGACAGAGACTTTAGAGCGGGGCTGGGGATATTTTCTGCTGGCGGTGGGTACGGCCTTTGCCCTGCGTCTGCTCCTTTGGGTCTGGAATGAACTGATCAGACGGCGGGTGGGCCGGGCAGGTTTCCAGAGCCGCCGGGACTATAACGACTATCTCTGTCATTGGAGAAAGGATACCGCCACCCGCAACGCAAGCCTGCTGGCGATGGCGAGGCTTGATCTATGCCTGGGCCGCCCGGAGCAGACGTTGCAGGACCTGAACAATCTGGCCCCGGAACGGCTGACCAAGGAGCAGTTGAAAATGTTCTATTTCTATCAGGCGGCAGCTGCCCGACTTGATGGAGACGAGACTCTGTGTGCAGACGCCCTGCTGCGCTGTAAGGCCATCCCCATAGAAAAAGCGGGATGCCTGACGGATATGGAGCTGGACGACCTGTTTGGCGAAAATGCGTCCAACCGGCTGGTGAACGCCGTGGCAAACTGGGGCGGGCCGGAACCGAAGCACTCTGTGCTGCTGCCGTTGTGTGGGGCGCTTCTAACGGGCTATACCGCCTGGTATTACGGGATTGCCATGCTGTTGCCCAGCGGATATGAATACAGGACCGCGTTTGCCGCATTTTCTCTGCTGGTGATTTTCTGGGGCTGGGCAATACTGGCGTTGACCTTGATTTACAAGCTGACAGGCCGACTTTGGCGGCACTTCCGGCGTATCCCGTCGCGTATCTGCACCGGGTTGGTGACAGCGATATTGACGCTGTTAGTGTTAGTATTTCTGGTATGCAACGGACTGTTCCAAGTCGGCCTGCTGGACCCGGAGGAAGATGCGGGCGATGGGCTGCTGATTGTCACCCAGGAAAACTACCTGAGGCCGGAGCGCAATACCGACAGCTATTATGAAGCCGACGGCCTCTTCCTGCGTCACTACTATGGTCCGGTGGAGAGTGGAGATGAGGAAAGCAAGGCCTCCGCTGTGGAGAGCGAGACGGAGAACGGAGAAAGTGCTTCTGCTGTAGAAAACGAATCTCCTTTCGAGAAAGCAGATGACGGATCGACAGGCAAGGACGCCCACCTGACCGCAGAGGAGCGGGCGGAGGCTGCCGCGCAAACCCGTCAGAAGGAGGAGCTGCTGCTGATTGCCCAATATCTGGCAGATAGCGGAGATCTGGACAGCACGGGGCTGGAAACCCTGGAACCAACTGAGTCCGCAAAAGGCACCGTCTACGTTATCCTGTGGTCGGAACCATGGGCGGAGGATGAGACGGTTACCGTCCGGGGCAGACTGGTCTATGACCGGGAATCAGCCAATGGGAAATGTGATATTTTCGTCTACTATGAGGATTACGTCACCTCAGACGGCAGCGAGGCCAAAAGCACTGCCATCCTGGAATTCTATGCTGTGAACCAGCAGTCCGGTGAGGTCATTTCCGGCGACAAACATAGCTGGAGTGACATGGGTTCCGCAGAATACCGGGAGGCCACCGGAGAATGATCCGTGGCCGTTCATATCAATTTGGAGAGAGAAAACAGCAACAGACAGACCCGCCGGGGAATCTTCCTCGGCGGGTCTGTTGTCATAGGATTCGCTATGCTTTTTTTGCCATTGGCTCCGTCTCCCGCCGCAAAATACTCAACGGCGGCACCGGACAGGGCAACTGCATCCGAAAGAGCATCTGAGGATGTCTCGGCTCCTCCAGGGGCGCTCCGTCCTCCGTCTCCATGATCGGAGCGGGAAAGGATATCGGCTTGCAATCCGGGCCGACAATCTCCACTGTATCTCCGGTACGGAATTTGTTCCGCAGGCTCAGGGTGGCAAGCCCCTGTTCGTCGCAGCTCTGGACTACGGCGCAGATCTGCCATTCCCGGAGATACCGCTCATCTGCCCAATACTGCCCCGGCTGTCCGAACCAGAAGCCGGTGGAATAGGGGCGGTGACTGATCTTTTCCACCTCGTTCCGCCAGACCGGGTCGAGAGGCCGACCCGTCTTTACCGCGTCGATGGCGTGGCGATAGGCCCCGGTGACGATGGCGGCGTAATAGGCGCTCTTGGCCCGGCCCTCGATTTTGACGGAGTTCAGGCCCACGTCGTATAGCTCCTGAATATAGTCGATCATGCACATATCCCGGCTGTTGAGCAGATAGGTTCCCTTTTCGTCCTCAAAGACGGGGAAGTATTCCCCGGGCCGCTTTTCCTCCATCAGCGTATAGCGATAGCGGCAGGGCTGGGCACATGCGCCCCGGCTGGAGTCCCGTCCCGTCATGTAATTAGAGAGCAGGCACCGGCCGGAATAGCTGACGCACATGGCCCCGTGAACAAAGGCCTCGATCTCCAGGTCGGCGGGGGTTTTGACCCGCAGCTCGGCCACCTCGTCCAAGCTCAGCTCCCTGGCCAAAATGACCCGGCTGGCCCCCAAATCATGCCAGGCCCGGGCAGTCTCGTAGTTGCAGATGCTGGCCTGGGTGGAGATGTGCCGCTTCACATGAGGAGCGTAACGTCCTGCCAGAGTAAAGGCACCCAAATCGGCTACGATGACCGCATCCACGCCCGCATCGTCCAGCACCTCAAGCCAGGCAGGGAGTTCTTTGATCTCACCATTCCTCGGCATGGTGTTGATGGTGACATGACAGGCGACTCCATTCTCTTTGCAAAGGGCAGCAGCCTGGTAGATGGTCTCTTGGTTGAAATTGCCGGCAAAGGCCCGCATCCCGAAGGAGGTTCCTGCCAGATAGACCGCATCTGCGCCGTAAGCCACCGCCATGCGGAGCCGTTCCATATCCCCTGCCGGAGCCAGCAGCTCTAACAGAGGGAAATCTCCGGCGCTCATTCGCCCTCGTCCTCAACATAGAAATCGTCGTCGGTGATCTCGCTGTCAGAGGTGTCGGTGGTGATGCCATTTCGGTAGTTGTTGAACTCTTCGTAGGTTGCGAAGAAGTGGGTCGAGTCATCGTCGCCCAGGATGAAATAGTAATAGGTGGTGTTGTTGGGGTAGAGAGCCGCCTCGATAGCCTCCATGCCGGGATTACAGATGGTCCCGGCGGGGAGCCCTTCATAGAGATAGGTATTGTAGGGACTGTCGATGGCCAGATCCTCCTCCGTGAGCTGCTCCTTGCGCTCATCCAAGATATACTGGATGGTGGAGTCCATCTGGAGCTTGCCCAGGGTCTCGCCGGTAGACTGAAGGCGGTTATAGATGACGGAGGCGATGTCCTTCTGATCCTCGCCGTCTGTCTCCTTCTCGATGATGGAGGCGATAATCATGATCTCGTGCTGAGTATAGCCCAGGCGCTCCGCCCGCTCCTTCATATCAGAGTCAAACTTCTGGGAGTAGTTGTAGAGCATCTTAGAGAGGGCGACCTTGGCGTCTCCGTCCTTATAGAACTCATAGGTGTCCGGGAACAGATAACCCTCCATCCAATAGGGATCATCCTGCTCCAGCCCTTCCAGGAAAGAATAGTTGAATTCATCGTTCAGAGCGGAGTATTCCAGCGCCTCCACGGTGCAGGCGCCCTGGTCCTCCAAAAGCTGGAAAATCTCTTCCACTGTATAACCCTCAGGAATGGTGACGGTGACCGTTTCCCGAGTAGTGGAGCTGGAACTGATGTTGTTGAGCAGGGCACTGTAATCCATATCCGTTGTCAGCTCATAAGTGCCGCTGGAGATGTTCTCTGCCTTGCTGGTGAAGGCGGCATAGATTTCAAATAGATAGGGGTAGTCAATCAGCCCGGCATCCTCCAGTTTTTCGGCTACCTCGTCAATGGTATCGCCCGCCGTAATGGTGACGCTGGCAGTCAACTCATCCTTGTTCAAGGCGAGAAGATCATTCGCCCAGCGCCAGCCAAAGGTGGCAGCAAGAAAAGCGATGGAGAGAACGCAGACCACATACAGGACGGCTACCAGGAAGGTGACGCCCAGGCTGCGCACTCTGGCCCGACGACGAGGTTTCCTGGAATCGGGGGATTCTCTGCCAGGGGCGCTCGCATCTTCCGGAGAGGGAAGAGGCTGACGACGGTGTGCCTGCTGAGACTGCTCATCCGATGACACTGGGTCAGCAAGGTTGCCAATGTCCTGTGTTGGTTCGGAGAGGGCAGACTCATCCTCCGTAGCAGGAGAGGGATCTGAAGACTCTGTCTGACCGTTGGCAGGCAGTACGCCCTCCTCCCGAAGCCGGGAAACCAGCCGCTCCCAGTCGTCGTCGTCAAAGACAGAATCGCTGTGGTTTGGCGTAGAGGAAGTGTTCCGCTCCTCGTCTGACATGATGATACCTCCTCGTATAATAAGTTAAAAGTGAATAGTTTCAGGCGACAGCAGGCTTT
>JAJBTD010000159.1 GCA_020861055.1 Clostridiales bacterium
TTCGCTACTCTTTTTTTCTCTTATCTGTTAAGCATCATTGTAACACCTACACAAACAGAAATGCCGGCAGGGGAGAGGGTCGGTTGACAAGGGGGGAGCTGACCGTTATAATATATTTAATTAGATATTCGGGGCAGGAGGGGCGGACTTGCGCTGTCCCCTTTGCCGCGGCTGCCGGAACCACCGGAGGCAGCGCCTCCGTTTTTTGTGTTCAAATTCCAGTAGGAGGGCATCAGCCATGAAATTCCAAAAGAAAGCCGTCATCTTTGACCTGGACGGGGTCATCTGCTTCACCGACAAGTATCACTATCAGGCGTGGAAGGCTCTGGCTGACCGGCTGGGTATCTATTTCGACGAGAAGATCAACGACCGTCTCCGGGGCGTCAGCCGGATGGCCAGTCTGGACATCATCTTGGAGCGAGCCACGGAGGAGTACACCGAGGAGCAGAAGGTCGCCTTCGCCACCGAGAAGAACGACAACTATCGGGAGCTGCTCAAGAACATGAGCCCCGCCGACCTGACCGACGAGGTGAAGGACACGCTCAACGAGCTGCGTGCCCGGGGCTATAAGCTGAGCATCGGCTCCTCCAGCAAGAACACCAAGTTTATCCTGGGTCAGCTGGGCCTGGGCGATTTCTTTGACGCCATCGCCGACGGCACTGACATCACCCGCTCCAAGCCCGACCCGGAGGTTTTCCTGAAATCTGCGGCCAAGCTAGGCATCGACCCGGCGGACTGCGCCGTGGTGGAGGACGCCAAGGCTGGCATCCAGGCCGCCAAGGCCGGCGGCATGACCGCTCTGGCCCTGTTTGGAGACGCCAAGGGCTGCGGCGAGGAGGATTATGACCTGACCTCCTTCTCTGACCTGCTCAACATTCTGTAACAATGACCCGTCCGCCGCCGGATCTCCTCCGGGAGTCGGCGGCGGCTGACTGTTTGGAGGTAACCTATGAGTATGAGACCATACGCCTTTGGGGTTGATATCGGCGGGACGGCGATCAAGATGGGCCTGTTTCGCACGGAAGGCATCCTGCTGGAGAAGTGGCAGATCCCCACACGGACGGAATTCCGGGGGGAGTTCATTCTGACCGACGTGCTCTCCGCCGTCCGGGGACGAATGGAGAAATACCACATCAACTGGAACGAGGTGGAGGGCATCGGCATGGGCGTCCCCGGCCCGGTGAAGGATGACGGCACTGTTTTGGGCTGTATCAACCTGGGCTGGGGAGAGTTCAACCTCCCTCAAAAGATGGGCGAGCTGGAGCCGGGTATCCGGAAGTTCCGGGTGGCCAACGATGTGAACGCCGCCACCCTGGGGGAGATCTGGAAGGGCAGCGCCAGCGACTATGACAGCGCCGTCATGATCACCCTGGGCACCGGCATTGGCGGCGGCGCCGTCATCGACCAGAAGATGGTGATGGGCAGCAACGGCGCCGCCGGGGAGATTGGCCACTTCCGGGTAGACCGGGAGGAGACGGAGCCGTGCAAATGCGGCGGCTACGGCTGCCTGGAGCAATATTGCTCCGCCACCGGCCTGGTCCGCATGGCCAAGCGGAAGCTGGATCAGTTCCCTCTGCGGGAGACCGTCATCCGGGACAAGGCGAACCTGTCCGCCAAGGAGATCTGCGACGCCGCCAAGGAGCGGGACGCCTTCTGTCTGGAGCTGCTGGACGATCTGGGAGACCGGCTGGGCTGGGCGCTGACCTCTGTGGCTTGCACAGTGAACCCGGAAATTTTCATTATCGGCGGCGGTCTGTCAAGGGCTGGGAACATCCTGCTCCGACCCATCCAGAGCGCCTTCCGGAAGCACGCCTTCCACACCCTCCGGGATACCGAGTTCGCCCTGGCTGCCCTGGGGAACGACGCGGGCATCTACGGATGTGTGAAGATGGTGCTGCAATAAGAGATAAGACCTCGGCCGCGTCTGCGGCCATACCCACGGAGGAGATGAATCAATATGCTGGACTTTAACAGCAAAGACCAATGGACGATCACTGAGACGAATTTTGACCCCAACGCCCTGGGCAAGGTGGAGGCCAACTTCTGCCTGGGCAACGGCTACCTGGGTCTGCGCTCCGCCACGGAGGAGCGGTATCTGGGGGAGACCCGTGACCTGCTGGTGGCGGGCACCTTCCACCAGTATTCTCCGGAAGAGGTCACCGAGCTGCCCAACGCCGCCGACGTGACCAACATCGAGCTGACCCTGAACGGGACGCGCTTCGATCTGACCCAGGGGACCATCCACGCCTATGCCCGGAGCCTGAACCTGAAGACCGGTCTGCTCAAGCGGACGGTGGACTGGAGCGCTCCCAGCGGGGAGCGGTACAGCCTGACCTTTGAGCGGGTGGTCTCCCTGAAACGGCTCCACACCATTACCGCCCGCGTCACGGTGGTCCCACAGCAGGATGCCACCGTCACCCTCCAGTCCGGCATCGACGGCCGGATGACCTGCGACGGCTCCCAGCACTTCACCGAGGGCCAGACCCGGTTCTATGACAAGAAATATCTCCAGTTCATCCCCCGCACCTGCCAGTCCAACATTACCTTCGTGGTGGACGCCACTCACAGGTTCTATCTGGACGGGGAGGAGGCCGCGCCCAAGAGCGACATCAACATCCTCCGCCGCCGGATGTTCTCCAAGTTCACCCTGGAGGCGAAGGCGGGTCAGGCCCTGGAGATGGAGAAGTTCTCCAACGTCTACACCACCAGGGACAAGGAGGCGGCGAACCTCACCGTGGCCCAGGTGCAGGAATACGCCCTGGAGCAGCTCAAGGAGGACAAGGCCGCCGGGTTCGACGCCCTGGCCGCAGAGTCCGCCGCCTGCTGGAACGAGAAGGTGTGGGACCGTGTCCCCATCACCATTGAAGGCTCCGATTTTGACCAGCTGGTGATTCGCTTTGGCCAATACCATATGCAGCTGATGACCCCCGCCCACGACAACCGGATGAACATCGGAGCCAAAGGCTTCTCCGGCGAGGGCTACAAGGGCCACACCTTCTGGGACACGGAGGTCTTCCTGCTGCCCTACTTCATCTTCACCATGCCGGAGGTGGCCCGGAGCCTGGAGGAGTACCGTTACCTCTCCCTCCCCGGCGCCCACGCCAAGGCGAAGCACAACGGCTATCAGGGCGCTCAGTTCCCATGGGAGTCCGCCTGGCTGGACGACGGCGAGGTGACTCCGGAGTACATGGGCACCGACATCGTCACCGGACAGCTCATCAAGGTCTGGACGGGCTTTATCGAGATTCACATCACCTCCGACGTAGCCTTCGGCGTGTGGCAGTATTACGAGTGCACCGGCGACCAGGACTACATGGACAAGTACGGCTATGAGTTGATCTTCGACTGTGCCAAGTTCTGGGGCAGCCGCCTGGAGCCGGGCGAGGACGGCAAGCTGCACATCAACGACGTGGTGGGCCCGGACGAGTACAAGGAGCACGTCAACGACAATGCCTACACCAACTACATGGCCTGGTGGAACATGGGCAAGGCCATCGAGTACGCCGACCTGCTCCGCAGGGAGAAGCCGGAGCTGTACGCCGCCCTGAACGCCAAGCTGGGCCTGGACGACTGCTATGCCCAGTGGACAGAGCAGCGGGACAAAATCTTCCTGACGCAGCCCACCGAGGAGGGCGTTCTGCCTCAGGACACCACCTACCTGACCCTGAAGGACATTGATTTGACCAAGTACAAGAAGCAGGCCCATGTGGGTGGCATCTACAAGGACTACAACCAGGAGCAGATCACCAAGATCCAAGTCTCCAAGCAGGCGGACGTGATGGTGCTGTTCTATCTCCTGGAGGAGCTGTTCCCCCACGAGGTCAAGGTGGCCAGCTGGGACTACTACGAGCCCCGCTGCCTCCACGACTCCAGCCTGTCCCTCTCTACCCACTCGGTACTGGCCTGCGATATCGGCAACCCGGAGCTGGGCTATCAGATGTTCGAGAAGGCCTGCCTCATCGACCTGGACAATGCCAACCCCCACTCCTCGGATGCGGGCATCCACGCCGCCTCCTACGGCGGTCTGTGGCAGTGCGTGGTCTATGGCTTCGGCGGACTGCGGATGCTGGGCGGCAACCTCCGCATCAGCCCGTCTCTCCCCAAGGCCTGGAGCAAGCTGAGCTACACCATTTTGTGGTGGGGCCAGAAGCTGGCCGTCACCGTCACCCCGGATTGTGTGAAGCTGGTCAACGAGACCGGCAGCGACCCCATCTCTCTGGAAATCTGGGGCAATCAGTACACCTTCACTCAGGAACTGACGGTTCAGAAGTAAAGACGCTACAGTTACAGACAAGGCGGAGCCCGGCAAATGCCGGACTCCGCCTTTTATCGCGTTTTTCTGATGGGAGGTATTTGCCGTCACAGCCGCCTGAGCCCCGCCCAGGCCAGCATGAGCAGATCCCGTGGGATCAATTTGCACACCAGCCGGTGAAGGGTGCAGACGGGGCCGGGGGTGGAGACGCTGAACCCCAGTCTGGCGTCGGTCAGTGCCCAGGAGACCACGGTACGGGTCTTAGAGGCCAGGGGAAAATGCCTGACGGCGGCGGGATTTTCCGTGTTCCGGGCCACAGAGATAAACTCTGTATCCTTGACCCAGTAGGGACACACCGCCGTCACGACAATGCCCCGATTTCGCACCTCATAATGGAGAGTGCGGCTGTAGCTCAGAAGGAACGCCTTGCTGGCGGAGTAGACGCCCAGCCCGCCCAGGGGCATAAAGGCCGCTGTGGAGCAAATCTCCAGCACATGGCTCCCCCTGGTCAGATAGGGCATGGAGAGCTCTGTCATATCCATCGCCGCCTTGCCGTTGAGCAGCAGCATCTGATCCAGCGCCGCCCGGCCGATCTCCTCGTTGGTCCCCATCTTGCCGAAGCCTGCGGCGTTGACCAGCCACCGAATCTCCGGCTGCTCCGCCTGGAGCCGCTTAGCATAGGCGTCCAGATCCGCTTCCTGAGTCAGATCCAGGGGCAGAGGCCGCAGTCGGGCGGCGCTCACCGTCTCTGCGGCCAGCGCCTTTAACCGCTCCTCCCGCCTGGCGATGAGCCAGATCTCCTCCAGCTCCTTCTCAGCGGCCAGGCGGCGGACAAACTCCGCACCCAGACCGCTGGAGGCTCCGGTAATGACTGCAATTTTCATGGAGCGTTCTCCTTTGTTCCCCATCCTGTCGGAGCGTCGGGCGACACCTGCGGCATTGGGGCAAGCGGTATGTCTCAGCTCTCCCACAGGGGGTCGTTGCCGATCCCGGAGCGGGCAAAGTAGTCCCTGGTCTGCTGGGCGTTGCGCAGCACCTCGTCGGTCAGGGCGGCGGCGCTGGGGAATTTCCGTTCTCCCCGAAGGCGACGGTAGAAGGCCACCCGCACCTGCTGACCGTAGAGGTCGCCGTCATAGTCCAGGATGTAGCCCTCCACATTGACCCGGCCGTGCTCCTCCACCGTGGGGCGGACTCCCACGTTGGTCACGGCGATGGCTCTCGTCCCGTCCTCCAGCTGCACCCGGGCGGTATAGACCCCATAGGCGGGGACGATGACCTCCGGCGGAATGGCTAGGTTGACGGTGGGAAAGCCCAGGGTGTGGCCCAGGTGCTTCCCCGGAGCCACCCGCTGGCTGAGAATATGGGGGTGGCCCAGAAAGGCGTTGGCCTCCTCCATCTCCCCCCGCTGGATGAGGGTGCGGATATAGGTGGAGGAGATGCGGATGCCGTTGCGCTCGATGCGGCCGATGATGTCGCAGCCTACCCCAAGCTCTCGGCACACCTCCTGGAGCCGCTCCGGGGTGCCCTCCCCCCGGTAGCAGAACCGGAAGTCGTGTCCCGCCACCACATGG
>JAJBTD010000169.1 GCA_020861055.1 Clostridiales bacterium
TTCCCCAGAAGCCTTCCATCGGGCCGTTGTCAATACACCTTCCCACTCTGGACATACTCTGTGTCATCCCCGCTTTCTCCTTCTTGCTAAAAGCGGTATGATAGGTTCGATTAAGGGCAATCGTCATCTGCCGGTAGCCAAGTATCCCATTGCACGGTATCAGTACCACTACAAAGTGCGGCACAAGAGCCTGTGCGACGGGCAGTCCGGCTACACCGTCAGCACCTTGGACAAAATCGTGGATGAGGCGATTCGTACAAAATTCGCCTCCATTCAGGCAGCCCCCCAGAAGTGAGATTTTGGGCGCCCAGCATGAAAAACAGCTTGCCCTGGCAAGAGTAAGGTGGCGCAGGCGAAAAGACTTTATGTACAAAAGGCAAAGGAGCTGACCGACCTGCGGGCGGAAACGCTAAAGATCATCCGGGGCGAAAGGAAGCTGAGCGCAGAGCTGCTCAATTCGCTGGTGTCGGAAACAGAAGCACAGGCAGCAGCAGAGGAACAGAACCTGAAGAAAGCCCAGGCGGAGCTTGACCAGCTTTTGGCCTCTAATGCAGCAGTGGAGAAGGAGTACAACCAGATTCTGAGCTGGGCAGACCTCTATGACCAGGCAACCTTCGACGCCAAAAAGATGATCGTCAGCCAACTGATCCGGGCAGTCTATGTCCGCCGGGATTACGAGGTGGAGATCGACTTCAATATCTCCTTCGATGAGGAGCTGTGGCAATAAAAAAATTCCAGGGAACTGCCGTTTTAGCAGTTCCCTGGAACATGGTGGACCTGAAGAGACTCGAACTCTCGACCTCTCGGATGCGAACCGAACGCTCTCCCAGCTGAGCTACAGGCCCATATAGACTGCTTCTTCAGTGCACTTGGTAACTGCACAAGCAAAGCATACTATGCAGCATTTGCTCAACGCACCTTATTATAACAGATTTTCTTCATCTGTCAAGCACTACCAAAGGTGTTTTACGACGTCATTGTAAGCTGAGTTTCGCTCCATCCATTCCTCGATCATAAAACGTGATTGCGCCCACTGGCGAAAGCAGTCACAGTATGGTATAATCAAGTCAGCATTTGGCGAATCCGCTGTTGCCTATCAATTTGATTTGTTTTGCACTACAATGTGGCGATTCGGCGAAATTGGGGTCAGACACGACAGGGGAGGGGCTTTGTATGAAAACAGAGCAGGAGATATGGGCCATTGTGGAGGCGCTAAAAGAACGCTATCCCGATTCGCTCTGTTCGCTACAGTATGAAAAGGACTATGAGCTTCTCTTTGCGGTGCGCCTCTCCGCCCAATGTACCGACGCCCGGGTGAACCAGGTGACGCCAGCCCTTTTTGCCAGATTTCCTACCCTGGAGGACTTTGCCCAGGCAGACCCGGAGGAGGTAGGGCAGTACATCCATTCCTGTGGCTTTTTCAGAGGAAAGAGCCGTGACCTGGTAAATTGCGCCCGAATGCTGCTGTCCGATTATGGCGGTAAGGTACCGGGAGAGATGGAAGATTTGCTCCGCCTGCCCGGAGTAGGCCGCAAGACTGCCAACCTGATCCAGGGGGATGTGTATCACACCCCCGGCGTGGTTGTGGCGGATACTCACTGTATCCGTATTGCCGGACGGCTGGGCCTCACTGACGGAACGAAGGACCCAAAGCGGGTGGAGGAGCAGCTTCGGGCAGTCCTGCCTCCGGAGGAGTCCAACAACTTCTGCCACAGGATGGTGCTCTTTGGCCGGGAGATATGTACCGCCCGGCGTGCCTGGTGCGAAAAATGCCCTCTGCGTCCCTGGTGCAGCTATTTTCTGGGAGAAGCCGGGGGAAAGAAAGCACAGACGGAAACGGCACAGCCGACGCCTTAAAATGCCAGGCAGCAGACAGAATCACAAGCTACGGTTACAGGCGATATCCCAAAACTTTTTTTGTTAGCCCTTGCATTTTTTTGTATATCTGCTATGATGGTGCAAGAGAAAGTACGCAGTCCGAAGGAGCGCTCCGGTGCTCTCAGGTCTGCAAAACCTGTCCTGTGGACGCAGAGACAGGATAACGCAGGAGGTCGTTCAACCATGGATTTTGAGCAGATCAAACAGGCCGCCCAGGACTACGGCCCGGCCATGAACCGGTTCCTTCGGGACCTGATCGCCATCCCCAGCGAGAGCTGTGAGGAGGAGGGCGTCATCCGCCGCTGCGCTCAGGAGATGGAAAGCCTGGGCTTTGACAAGGTGGAGATCGACCCCATGGGCAACTGCCTGGGCTGGATGGGTACGGGCGGCCGTATTATGGCTTTTGACGGCCACATCGACACGGTGGGCATCGGCAACATCGTCAACTGGACGGACGACCCCTATCAGGGTTACGAGACGGACCGCATCATCTACGGCCGGGGCGGCTCCGACCAGGAGGGCGGCGTGGTGGCCGCCGTATACGGGGCGAAGATCATGAAGGATCTGGGACTGATTCCCCAGGATACCTCCATTCTGGTCACCGCCACCGTCCAGGAGGAGGACTGCGACGGCCTTTGCTGGCAGTACATCCACAACGAGCTGGGTATCACTCCTGAGTTTGTCGTCTCCACCGAGCCCACTGACGGCGGCATCTACCGTGGACATCGGGGCCGGATGGAGATTCGGGTGGACGTCCACGGTGTCTCCTGCCACGGCTCCGCCCCGGAGCGGGGGGATAACGCTATTTACAAGATGTCGGATATCCTCCAGGATGTGCGTTCCCTCAACGAGAACGGCTGTGGCCCGGAGAACGAGGTGAAGGGCCTGGTCAAAATGCTGGAGCCGGAGTTCAATCCCGCATGGGAGGATGCCCGGTTCCTGGGCCGTGGCACCATTACCGTCAGCCAGATCTTTTACACCTCCCCCTCCCGGTGCGCCGTGGCGGACTCCTGCGCCGTCTCTCTGGACCGCCGGATGACCGCCGGGGAGACCTGGGAGAGCTGTCTGGAGGAAATTCGTCAGCTGCCCAGCGTGCAGAAGTACGGCGAGGACGTGAAGGTGTCCATGTACACCTACGACCGCCCGGCCTGGACGGGTCTGGTTTATCCTACCGAGTGCTACTTCCCCACCTGGGTCAATAAGGAGACCGCTCCCCACGTTCAGGCGCTGGCCGACGCCCACAAGGCGCTCTTTGGCGAGCAGCGCCAGGGAGATGCGGACGCCATGGAGAAGCGGAACAGGCCCCTCATCGACAAGTGGACCTTCTCCACCAACGGCGTCTCCATCCAGGGGCGGTACGGCATCCCCTGCGTGGGCTTCGGCCCCGGAGCGGAGAGCCAGGCCCACGCTCCCAACGAGATCACCTGGAAATCCGACCTGGTGCGGTGCGCCGCGGTCTACGCCGCAATGCCCGGCCTGTACAAGAAATAAGGAGGCTGTTTCCATGGCACTGGATACCCGGAAATTTGACGCCCTGCTGACCCAGCTCAAGGGGCTAGAATGCAAGGATATGTATGACAACGACTTTTTCCTCACCTGGGAGAAAACCGACGACGAGCTGAAGGCTGTCTGGACGGTGGCGGACATCCTCCGCACGCTCCGGGAGGGCAACGTCTCCACCAAGGTATTCGATTCCGGGCTGGGCATCTCCCTGTTCCGGGACAACTCCACCCGAACCCGGTTCTCCTTCGCCTCCGCCTGCAACCTGCTGGGCCTGGAGGTGCAGGACCTGGACGAGGGCAAGAGCCAGATCGCCCACGGCGAGACAGTGCGGGAGACCGCCAACATGATCTCCTTTATGGCAGACGTCATCGGCATCCGGGACGATATGTACATCGGCAAGGGCAACGCCTATATGCACGCCGTCTCCGACGCTGTGCGGGAGGGGCATGACGCCGGGGTGCTGGAGCAGCGGCCCACTTTGGTCAATCTCCAGTGCGACATCGACCACCCCACTCAGACCATGGCGGATATGGACCACATCATCCACTATTTTGGCGGCATCGAGAACCTGAAGGGCAAGAAGGTGGCCATGACCTGGGCCTATTCTCCCTCCTACGGCAAGCCTCTCTCCGTCCCTCAGGGGGTCATCGGCCTGTTCACCCGGCTGGGGATGGATGTGGTGTTGGCCCACCCGGAGGGCTACGAAGTCATGGGCGAGGTGGAGGAGGTCGCCAAAGCCAACGCCGCCCGTTCCGGCGGCTCCTTCACCAAGACCAACTCCATGGCGGAGGCATTCCGGGACGCCGACATCGTCTACCCCAAGAGCTGGGCTCCCTACGCCGCTATGGAGCAGCGGACGGAGCTGTACGGGAACGGCAACTTTGACGGCATCCAGGCCCTGGAGCAGCAGCTGCTGGCCCAGAACGCCCAGCACAAGGACTGGACCTGCTCCGAGAAGCTGATGTCCACCACCAGAGACGGCAAGGCCCTCTATCTCCACTGTCTCCCCGCCGATATCACCGGCGTCTCCTGCGAGGCGGGAGAGGTGGATGCCTCCGTGTTCGACCGGTATCGTGACCCCCTGTACAAGCAGGCCAGCTACAAGCCCTATGTCATCGCCGCTATGATCTTCCTGTCCAAATTCCAGGACCCCGCCGCTGTGCTCCGGCAGCTGGCGGAGCGGGGACAGCAGCGGCAGTTCGAAATGAAATAACTGTTTCCATTTGCATACCACCGGGCAGGGAGACCTTTGCCGTCTCCCTGCTCTGCGTTTTTTGAGAAAAGAGAGGAACGCCCCATGAAACGTAAACCCCGCATCGTCATCGCTCTGGGCGGCAACGCCCTGGGCAATACCCTGCCGGAGCAGATGGCCGCCGTGAAGCACACCTCCAGAGCCATCGTGGACCTGATGGACGAGGGATATCAGGTGGTCATCTCCCACGGGAACGGCCCCCAGGTGGGTATGATCAATAACGCTATGGCCGCCCTCTCCCGGGAGAATCCCAGCCAGCCCAACACGCCCCTCTCCGTCTGTGTGGCCATGAGCCAGGCATACATCGGCTACGACCTGCAAAACGCCCTCCGGGAGGAGCTGTGCCGCCGCCGGGGAAAGGGACAGCCCCACGAGGATGTGGTCACTATGGTCACGCAGATCGAGGTAGACCCAAATGACCCGGCCTTTCAGCACCCGGTCAAACCCATCGGCCACTTTATGACGGAGGAGCAGGCCATGTTTGCCCAGCGAGAGTACGGCTATCTTATGGAGGAATTTCCCGGCAAGGGCTGGCGGCGGGTGGTGGCTTCTCCGCTCCCCGGAAGGATCGTGGAGATCAACGCCATCCGTACCCTGGTGGATGCAGGACAGGTGGTCATCGCCTGCGGCGGCGGGGGTATTCCGGTCACCCGACAGGAGCTGGGCCATTTGAAGGGGGCCTCTGCCGTCATTGACAAGGATTTTTGCTCCTGTCTGCTGGCGGAGGAGCTGGACGCCCAAATGCTCATCATCCTCACCGCCGTGGAGAAGGTGGCCCTCCACTACGGCACGCCGGAGGAGGTATGGCTGGACACGCTGACCCCGGAGCAGGCGGAGAAATACATCGCCCAGGGGCAGTTCGCCCCCGGCTCCATGCTCCCCAAGGTGCAGGCTGCCGTGGCCTTTGCCAAGAGCGCCCCCGGCCGTACCGCCCTCATCACCAGCCTGGAGTGCGCAAGAGAGGGAATTCTGGGTCGAACTGGCACGAGGATTCGTGCTTGACGATATCAACACGTCCTTTTGACTGGTTTCAACCGGATGTTTCAGCGCAAGCTTACAAATAAAAAACGACGGCAGGAAACGGTGCTTCCGCTTTCTGCCGTCGTTTTGCTTCCGCAGTAAAAGAAAAT
>JAJBTD010000008.1 GCA_020861055.1 Clostridiales bacterium
CGCTCCGCTGAGCCGGTGAGCCGGGAAATCACCTCCGCCAGCGCCGGAAAACATGCCACCTTCTGGTCGTCCTGGGTCAGGTCGTACTTTCCCTTTACTTGAAGTAAGCGGAACTCCACATGGTTTTCCGAGCCGTCGATGAGCTTCTGGAAGGCTGCCGGCCCGTATTTTTTGATGAACTCGTCCGGGTCCTTCGCCCCAGTGACCTTGAGCACCTTCACCCGGATGCCCGTCTTGTCCAGCAGCTGAATCGCCCGCTGGGCGGCGTTCACTCCGGCGCTGTCGCTGTCGTAGGAGATCACTACCTCCTGGGTACGCTGCGCGATCATCCGGGCGTGGTCGGGGGTCAGGGACGTGCCCAGAGAGGCCACCGCGCAGTCAAAGCCCGCCTGGTGGAGCGCGATGGTGTCCATATACCCCTCGGTGAGGATAATGCGGCCCTGCTTGCTCTTTCGGGCCAGGTTCAGGGCAAAGAGGTTTTTGCTCTTGTTATAGATCATGGTGTCCGGGGAGTTGAGGTATTTCGGCGTGCCGTTGTCCAGCACACGGCCCCCAAAGCCGATGACGTTCCCCCGCAGGTCGATAATGGGGAACATCACCCGGCCCCGGAACCGGTCGTAGAGACGGCCCTTGTCGTTCTTCACCACCAGACCGGCGTCCAGCAGCTCCTGTTTGCTGTAGCCCTTTTCCGTCATGGTCTGAATCAGCATATCCCACCGGTCATAGGAATAGCCCAGGCCGAAGTTCACGATCGTCCGTTTGGAGAGGCCCCGGTTGGTGAAATACTCCAGCGCAAACCGGTTTTCCGGATCCAGCAGATTTTGGTGGAACCATCGGGCGCCCTCCCGATTCAGCTGGTAGAGGCGTTCCCGTTTTTTTCGGTTGTCGCCGCTCCCCTGACTTTCCGGGACGGTCATGCCCGCCCGCTGGGCCAGGATGCCCACAGCGTCCGGGAAGCCCACGCCCTCCACTTCCATGGTGAACTGGACGGCTCCCCCGCCCTTGTGGCAGCCGAAGCAGTAGTACATCTGCCGCTCCGGGGAGACAGAAAAGGAGGGTGTCTTTTCGCTGTGGAAGGGACACAGGCCCCAGTAGCGATTTCCCTTTTTGGTCAGCGTCACATAACTGGAAATCAAATCCACGATATCTGTTCTGGCATTCAGCTCCTCCAGGAAGCTCTCCGGAATTGGCACGGCACTTCACCTCCGCTTCTGTCGCCCTTTGACACCAAATTTCCCATAGGATATCCCTTTTTACCCTGCTCTATCCGAAAAAAGGCGGAAAGAGCCGTTCACTTCACCGTCCATGCCTTTGGAATAAAAAGCTCTCCGTATTTTTCCACCGCATAGGTATCGGTCATTCCGGCGATATAGTCGCAGACCGCCCGTTCCGTCCCCTCCCGGTAACGGATGTCCTGGAAATCCGCCGGGAGCAGATCCGGATTTTGCACATAGGCCTCGAACATCCGCCGGAGCATCTCCTGGGCCTTGCCCTCCTCCCCTTTTGCCTGGGGATTGCGGTAAACCATCTCGAACAGAAATTCCCGCAGCTCGTTCATGGCCGCCCCGATCTCCGGGGACTGGCGAATGGCGTCTCCCTCCTGACTGGAGCGGATGACATCCTTGACCAGCGTGTCGATCCGCTGACTCTTGTTGAAGCCCAAAATCTCCCGCAGATGGATGGGGATATCCAGGGGATAAATGATGCCGCCCCGCATGGCGTCGTCGATATCGTGGTTGATGTAGGCGATCCGGTCAGCGAACCAGAGGATCTGGCCCTCCAGCGTCTCCGCCTTGTCGCTGCCCGTATGACAGAGAATACCCCGCCGGACCTCATAGGTCAGGTTGAGGCCGTCCCCTTCCTTCTCCAGCTTGTCCACCACCCGAAGGGACTGGACATTGTGCCGAAAGCCGCCGGGCATGATCTCGTCGAGTACCCGCTCCCCGGCGTGTCCAAAGGGGGGATGCCCCAGGTCGTGGCCCAGACCCGCCGCTTCCGCCAGGGCCGCGTTTACGCCCAGGCCCCAGGCGATGGGCCTGGCACTGCGGGTGACCTCCAGCGTGTGGGTCATCCGGGTGCGGTAGTGGTCCCCCTCCGGCTGGAGAAAGACCTGTGTCTTCCGCTTGAGTCTGCGGAACGCCTTGCAGTGAACAATGCGGTCTACGTCCCGTTGGAAACAGGTGCGCACGTCACACGGCTCCTCCGGACGCTGACGGCCCTTGGAATCTACGCTTTTGCAGGCCCTGGGCGACAACAGCAACGCCTCCGCCTGTTCTGTGCGTGCTCTGGGCAGCATCCGATCATCCCTCCTCCTGGCGCAGCCAATCATCAGAAAAGCGCAGAGCGCCTGATTCGGGCAAGCCTCTGCACCTTTCCGGTCATTTTAGATATACGCAAAAGAAGGGAAAAATCCTGCTTTGAGATGAAATTTGGAGCAAATTTTGTGTGCGGGGCTCTGCACCGCTCAGTCGATACGCTTTTCCATCAGCTCCAGAGGCACCGCGCTGTCCTCGGCTGCTCCCAGGCTGCGGAAGCCATACTTGAGGTAGAAGTGCATCCCCTGCTCGTTGTCCTCCGAGCAGCGCAGGCGTATCCTGTTCCGTCCCAGGGGGCGGAAGGTGGCAACCGCCTGTCCCAGCAGCTGGATGCCCAGCCCGTGCTCCCGCGCCTCCGGGGTGACATAGTAGAAATAGATAAATCCGGCATTGTCCTCCTGATACCGCTCCAGGTCCATCTGAAGCAGCCCGGCGATGTCGTCGCCCCGCATGGCGCAGACAACCGACCAGGGATTTTCTAGAGCGGAGCGGAGGGCCTGACGGTAAAAGGTCTCCCCGTCGTAGGGCAAACCGGGATGGACACGCTCCCAGGTCTCCCGGCGGAAGCGGTCATAGAGGTCCCGCTCCCCCACCGGGTCCCAGGGACGATACCACAGATTGGCCGCCGGCTCTGAGACGTTGCCCGCCGTCTTCCACTTCTGGTTGGCCAGGGTGGACAGTTCCGCAGGCAGGTGAGAGTTGTCGCAGGCAAAGACAACCTTTACCTGATCTCCCTCAATTTCCAGACAGGAGACACCGGTATTGTCACAGCGGGGAATTTTTTGATTGATCTCCTCCACCGGATAGCCGTAAAAGACGGACAGCGCGGAGCGGAGAGCGATGTAATGGGTGGAGATGCCGATGGTCTGTCCCGGATGCCGGGCGGCCAGCTTCAAAATCGTGCTGCTGACCCGGCTGCGCAACTCCTCATAGCTCTCCCCGCCGGGGGCGCGAAAGGTCGGGGAGCAGGTCTGGAAGCCGTCCATCCCCTCCGGGTCGGTGCGGCGCACCTCACCCCAGGGCCGGTCCTCCCACTCTCCCAGGTCCATCTCCCGGAGGCCCGTATCCAGCTGGAGGGGCAGTCCCTTGTGTTCATAGAGCGCCCTGGCAGTCTGGCGGCAGCGGCGCAGGTCGCTGGAATACACAGCGTCCAGGTGGATGGTGCGAAAGCGTTCCTCCAACGCAGCGACCTGACGGAGTCCGTTCTCCGTCAGGCTGCTGTCATACTGTCCGTGGATGCGGCGGTAGAGGTTGCCCTCCGCCTCCCCGTGGCGGACAATGTAAACGGTCGTCATGGTGATTTGTTCCTTCTTCTCTGTTTCTTTCTCTGTTTTTTTCTCTATATCTCTGCCATTACCAGGGTCTTACCCCGCCGGTCAGCTCCGACACACGGGCCAGCCCCTGTTCTGCGGCGATTTTTTCCAGGCCGTCCCGGACCTTGAGGGGGGCGTATGGGTCGGCAAAGCAGGCCGTCCCCACCGCCACGGCGGAGGCCCCTGCCAGCATGAGCTGGGCTGCGTCCTCCCCTTTGGACACGCCGCCCATCCCCAGGATGGGCAGGTCTACCGCCTGGGCCACCTCCCAGACCATGCGCACCGCCACCGGCAGCACCGCAGGCCCGGAGAGTCCCCCGGTGTTCATTTTCAGCACCGGGCGGCGGGTACGCACGTCGATCCGCATGCCCCGGATGGTGTTGATGAGAGACAGGGCGTCCGCCCCGGCCTCTGCCACCGCACGGGCGATGGCAGTGATGTCGGTGACGTTGGGGGACAGCTTCACCATCACCGGCACATCCGAATGGCCCTTGGCCTCCTCCGTCACCTGGGCGGCCATCTCTGGGACCACCCCGTATTGCAGCCCTCCCGCCTTGACATTGGGGCAGGAGATGTTCACCTCGATCATGTCCACCCCCGCCTGGGAGAGCTTTTCGCACATGACGCCGTACTCCTCCGGGGTATTGCCGGAGATGTTGGCGATGATTTTCACGTCGTGCTCCCGGAGCCAGGGCAGCTCATGAGCGATAAAGCCATCCACACCGGGGTTTTGCAGCCCCACCGAGTTAAGGATGCCCATGGGGGTCTCGGCAATACGGGGAGGCGGGTTGCCCTCCCTGGGGTGGAGGGTCAGGCCCTTGACGCAGATGCCCCCCAGCTCGCTCAGATCGTAAAACTGCCCGAACTCCCGGCCAAAGCCGAAGGTGCCGGAGGCCATCACCACCGGGTTTTTCAGGGTCACGCCGGCGAGATCGACGGAGAGGTCCATCTTTTCCATCACCAGTCCACCTCCTCGGCGTTGAACACAGGGCCGTCCTTGCAGACGTGTTTGTAATGTCCTCCTACGGAGCAGGCGCAGACCAGGCAGGCTCCGACGCCGCAGCCCATCCGCTCCTCCATGGAGACGAGGCAGAGGGTGTTTCCCTCTTTCGCAGCCCGTGCCACGCTTTTCAGCATGGGCCGGGGACCGCAGGCAAAGACGGCGGCGTAGCTGTCCTCAGAGAGGGCCTGACGCACCAGGGAATCCACAAATCCGTGAACGCCCAGCGTCCCGTCGTCGCTGGCGATTCTCACCTTTCCACAGACGTCGTTCAGCTCCTCCAGCAAAATGGCGTTGTCTGCGCTGCGGAAGCCCACACAGGCGTCCGCCTCCTGGCAGCATTTGGCAGCATAGAGCATGGGAGGCACGCCAATGCCGCCCCCCACCACCAGAACCTTTCCCTGAGGGATGTCGTAGCCGTGGCCCAGGGGGCCCAGCACATCCAGCGCCTCCCCCGCCGAACGCCGGGAGAGCCACTGTGTCCCCTCTCCCTTGACCTGGAATACCACGGTCAGCAGAGAGCCCTCCACGTCGCAGACAGAGATGGGGCGGCGGAGCAGCAGGCCCTCGCCGCACCGGATATTGATAAACTGGCCGGGCCGGGCAGTCCGGGCCATTTCGCCCGCCTCCAGAGTGAGGGAGAACACGTCTCCGGTCAGCTGCCGGAGCGCGGCGATGGGGCAGAGCTTTGTCATTGGCATAGGCTCACCTGTTCCTTTCGTACTAAAAGAGGCAGCGGAAATCGCCTCAGAGAATGGGCGTGACCGCACGGATGGCGTCCCGCATCTCCAGGGCGGCGTCGCGGGCCGCCTGGGCGTAGTCCTCGCCGTTGTGGCCCGTCTTTTTCCAGGCGCACATAATGCTCCGGGAGGCGTTGATGACCGCTCCCCGGCCGTACCGGTCGAAGGCGTAGTGAACGTCCTCCGCCGTGCCCCCCTGGGCTCCGTAGCCAGGCACCAGGAAGAAGGTGTGGGGCAGCATTTTGCGCAGCTGGCGCAGGTCGGAGGGATAGGTGGCGCCGATGACCGCCCCCACCCGGTTATAGCCGTACTCCCCCACCGAGGTGGTTTTGCCCCAACGGGCTACCAGCTCGCCCATGACCTTGTAG
>JAJBTD010000122.1:0-4225 GCA_020861055.1 Clostridiales bacterium
ATGTGTATAAGCTACCGCCCCAGTACCTGGTCATTGAGGACAAGTTCCCCAACGGCCGTCCCGCCCTGGAAAAAGCGGGGGTCTATCTCACCGATCGGGAGACAGTGAACAAGACGGAGCGGATGAAGGTCACCACCTGCCTCAACCCCCTGCACACCGCCATGAGCGTCTACGGCTGCATGCTGGGCTACACCCTCATCTGTGAGGAGATGAAGGACGAGGACATCGTCAAGCTTATCAAGCGCCTGGGCTATGTGGAGGGCCTGCCGGTGGTGGTAGACCCCGGCATCCTCAGCCCCAAGGCCTTTATCGACGAGGTGGTGGAGCAGCGGCTCCCCAACCCCTTCATGCCGGACGCTCCCCAGCGCATCGCCACCGACACCTCCCAGAAGGTGGGCATCCGCTTCGGCGAGACCATCAAGAGCTATCTGGCGGAGGGCCGAGACCTGAACAGTCTGGTCTCCATCCCCCTGGCCCTGGCGGGCTGGCTGCGCTATCTGCTGGCCGTGGACGACGAGGGCAAGCCCATGGAGGTCAGCTCTGACCCCCTGAAGGACGATCTCCAGTCCATGCTCTCCGGCGTGGAGCTGGGCAAGCCCGAAAGCGTGGAGGGCAAGCTGGCTCCCATCCTGTCCAACGCCTCCATCTTCGGCGTGGACCTGACCGCCACGCCTCTGGCCGGCAAGATCGAGGCCATCCTGAAGGAAGAGCTGGCAGGCCCCGGCGCCGTCCGCGCCACCCTGCACAAGTATGTGAGCTGAGTATCGAAAAACCAACCGTCACAGACCGGTCTCCCCTCCGGACGCCGGTCTGTGTTTCTATCGAAATCAAGCAACGGAAAGGAAACCGCACATGGAGCGCATCACCAGCTTTACTGTGAACCACGACCTGCTGGAGCCGGGCATCTATCTCTCCCGCATCGACGGGGACGTGACCACCTACGACCTGCGCACCCGCACCCCCAACGGGGGAGACTATATGGACGATCTGACCATGCACTCGGTGGAGCATATGTTCGCCACCTTTATCCGCAACTCCCCTCTCCGGGAGGACGTGATCTATTTCTCCGGACGCCGGTCTGTGTTTCTATCGAAATCAAGCAACGGAAAGGAAACCGCACATGGAGCGCATCACCAGCTTTACTGTGAACCACGACCTGCTGGAGCCGGGCATCTATCTCTCCCGCATCGACGGGGACGTGACCACCTACGACCTGCGCACCCGCACCCCCAACGGGGGAGACTATATGGACGATCTGACCATGCACTCGGTGGAGCATATGTTCGCCACCTTTATCCGCAACTCCCCTCTCCGGGAGGACGTGATCTATTTCGGCCCCATGGGCTGTCAGACCGGCTTTTACCTGCTCATCCGCAACGGGGATAATGAGCGGGTGCTGGAGACGGTGAAGCAGGTGCTCCGGAACATCCTGGCCTATGAGGGGCCGGTGTTTGGGGCCAGCCGACAGGAGTGCGGCAACTACCGCAACCTGAGCCTGTCCGCGGCAAAAACGGAGTGCCGGGCCTATCTGGATGTGCTGGAGGGAAAGACAAATGATTTCAAATACCGGGAGGAATAAGACCATGATCGGCGTCATTGGAGCCATGCAGGTGGAGATCGAGGGTCTCCGGGCCATGCTGGAGGATGCGGAGACGGTCACCGTCAGCGGCATCGAGTTCGTCACCGGCCGTCTGGAGGGACAGCCGGTGGTCATGGCAGTCTGCGGCATCGGCAAGGTGTTCGCCGCCATCTGCGCCCAGACCATGATTTTGCGCTTCCCCGTCCGGGCGATCATCAATACAGGCTGCGCCGGTACTCTGTGCCGGGAGCTGGGCATCGGAGACGTGGCCGTGGCCACCGACGTGGTGCAGCACGACATGGATACCGCCGGTCTGGGCGACCCGCTGGGGATGCTCTCCGGCCCGAACATCATCCACATCCCCGCCGGACGCCGCCTGTCCGCTCTGGTGGAGGAGGCGGTGGCGGAGACGGGCCACAAGTGCGTCGCCGGGACCATCGCCACGGGGGACCAGTTCCTCTGTCAGCGGGAGCGGAAACAGTGGATCCACGACACCTTCGGCGGCATCGCCGGGGAGATGGAGGGAGGCAGCATCGGCCAGGTATGTTATGTGAACCATATCCCCTTTGCCGTCATCCGAACCATCTCGGACGACGCGGACGGCAACGCCCCGGCGGACTTCCCCGCCTTTGCCGCCCAGGCCGCTCAGACCTCCATCCAGATCACGGCGTCCGTGCTGCGGAGGATTCCAAATGAAGAACGACTGGATTGACCGGCTCCCCAAGGTGGAGCTGCACTGTCACCTGGACGGCAGCGTCCGTCCCCAGCGGATGACGGACTACCTCCGGAGCGTGGGCGAGCCTGTCCCCGCAGACCTGGAGGGCCAGATGTTCGCCGGGTCGGAGTGTGAGAGCCTGACGGCTTATCTCCAGTGCTTCGCCCTCCCCCTGCGGCTGCTCCAGACAGAGGCAGGACTGGAACGGGCGGTGGTCGATCTGCTGGAGGATGCCAGAGGTGACAACATTCGCTATCTGGAAATCCGCTTTGCCCCCAACCTTCATTTGGCGGGCGGACTGACCTATGACCGGGTGTTCCAGGCAGTAGAGCGGGGACGGCTGGCGGGGACAGCCGCCACCGGGGTCCAGTGCCGGTTCATCGCCTGCGCCCTGCGGACGGACAGCGAGGGGAACAACCTGGCTATGCTGGAGGCAGTCAAGGACTGGTTCCCCCGGCTGTTCTGCGCCGCAGATCTGGCGGGAGACGAAAACGGCCACCCCATGGAGGAATCCAGGCGCTATTTCCAGCGGGTGAACCAGCTGGGCATCCCCTTCACTGTCCACGCCGGAGAGACCGGCGTCCGGGAGAATGTGCGCCTGGCTCTGGACTACGGGGCCGCCCGCATCGGCCACGGTATCGCCATGGCCGGGGACCGGACGCTGCAGCGCCGCTGCCGGGAGGCAGGGGTCGGTATTGAGCTGTGTCCCACCAGCAACTTCCAGACCAGGGCCGCCCGGAGTTGGGCGGACTACCCTCTCCGGGAGTACCTGGACGCCGGGGTGCTGGCGACCCTGAACACGGACAACCGGACGGTGAGCCGCACCGACCTCACCCGCGAGTACCGCCGGGCGGTGGAGGAGGGCGGCTGCACACGGGAGGACGTGCTCGCTCTGATCCGGGGCGGCGTGGCCATGTCCTTCGCCCCGGAGACGGTGAAAGCCGCCATTCTGCACGAGCTGGACAGAACGTAAATATTGTTTTTGAGACAGCATAAGGCCCTGGTCGACCGACCAGGGCCTTGTGTATTGTGGGGTGTGCGGAGACGCTCTCCGTCAATCAGAGGCGACCTCCCCGATCAACGCGCCGTCTGCGTCATAGCGGTACTCCGTGGTTTTGCTGACGCTGCCGGAGTCGTCATAGGTGTAGCTGTACTCGCTGTAGCCGGTCATTGCGCCGCTGGTGTCAAAGGTCTCCAGCTTCACCGTTTGGCCGTTTTCATCCAGGTACTCCCGCTCACGCTGGACGCCGTTTTCTGTGGTAACGACGACGGTCCCGTTTTCCCACTCCTCGGTGGAGATGTCCTGCATCGGCGTGCTTGTAGATACGACGAGCAGAGCCACCAGTACCGCCGCCGCAAGCAGCAGCAGGACGATGGGGAGCCAATTGCCGCGTCTCCCGGCTGCGCTCTCCCGGCTTTCGGTCTCCATTGCGGCGAACTGCGCCGTCTCAGCAGGTCCAAAATTGGAAGGATACGGATTCGGATTCATACTGGTTCACTCTCCTTTTTTGTAAAATTGTCAGGGGTGGTCGTGAACGAGGGGCAACAGGTCCTCATAACAGCTTTGCGCTGACAGCGCCTTCCTTACAGCCGGGCTTCCAAAGCTGCTTTCATGTCCTCGTAGCCAGGCTTACCGAGCAACGCAAACATGTTCTTTTTATACGCTTCCACGCCCGGCTGTGAACCCGATCCGAACCGGCACAGCCGGTTCGGCAAACGTGCCGGTGGCACGTTTGAGGGTGATGGGAAATCCCGGCGCAAAGCGCCTTCCTTACAGCCGGGCCTCCAGCGCGGCCTTCATGTCCTCGTAGCCAGGCTTGCCGAGCAACGCGAACATGTTCTTTTTGTATGCCTCGACTCCCGGCTGTGAACCCGGTCCGAACCGGCACAGCCGGTTCGGCAAACGTGCCGGTGGCACGTTTGAGGGTGAT
>JAJBTD010000122.1:4325-5728 GCA_020861055.1 Clostridiales bacterium
GGGAAATCCCGGCGCAAAGCGCCTTCCTTACAGCCGGGCCTCCAAGGCGGCTTTCATGTCCTCATAACCGGGCTTGCCGAGAAGGGCGAACATGTTTTTCTTGTATGCTTCCACGCCCGGCTGATTGAACGGGTTGACCCCCAGCACATAGCCGGAGATGCCGCAGGACAGCTCGAAGAAGTAGATCAGCGCGCCGGTGTTGTAGGCGTCGATGGTGTCTACGTTGACCAGGATGTTGGGCACGCCGCCGTCCACATGGGCCAGACGGGTCCCCCGCATAGCCTGTTCGCAGACGAATTTCAGCTCCTTCCCGGCCAGGAAGTTCAGTCCGTCCACATTGTCCTTGTCCTCTCCGATGACCACAGAGCCGTGGGGCTTATCATAGCGGACGATGGTCTCGAACATGATGCGCTCACCCTGCTGAATGTACTGGCCCATGGAGTGGAGGTCGGCGGTAAACTCCACGCTGGCGGGGTAGATGCCCTTGCCGTCCTTGCCCTCGCTCTCGCCGTAGAGCTGCTTCCACCACTCGCCGAAGAACCGGAAGCTGGGCTCGAAAGCGCCCAGGATCTCCACCTTCTTGCCCTGGTTGTATAGGACGTTCCGGGCGGCCACATACTGCCAGACCGGGTTCGCCATGCTCTTATCTGCGCCAAAGGTGTTCATGGCGTCGGCGGCGCCCTGCATCAGCGCCTCGATGTCGATGCCCGCCACGGCGATGGGCAGCAGGCCCACGGCGGTGAGGACGGAGTACCGCCCGCCCACGTCGTCAGGCACCACGAACTCCTCATAGCCCTCGGCGTCGGCCAGGCCCTTGAGGGCGCCCCGCGCCTTGTCGGTGGTGGCGTAGATCCGCTTTGCCGCCTCCGCCTTGCCGTATTTGGCCTCCAGAGCGGCCTTGAAGATGCGGAAAGCCACAGCCGGCTCAGTGGTGGTGCCGGACTTGGAGATGACGTTGATGGAGAAGTCCCGGTCGCCGATCAGCTCCAGGGTCTCCAGCACGGCGTCGGTGGACAGGGTGTTGCCGGCAAAAAAGATGTCCGGGGTGTCCTTTTTCTTCAGGTTGTAGTTGGGGCTCTGGATCAGCTCCACCACGGCTCTGGCTCCCAGGTAGGAGCCGCCGATGCCGATGACCACCAGCACCTGGGAGTCGGACTGAATCTGTTTCGCCGCCTTCTGGATACGGGCAAACTCCTCCTTGTCATAGTCCACCGGGAGACGGACCCAGCCGAGGAAATCGTTGCCCGCTCCCTTCCGGGAATCCAGCACCTGATGGGCGGCGGCCACCTGGGGAGCGATGGCCTCCAGCTCTGCCTTGGTAACGGCAGAGGAGACGTCTACTTGAATCATGGAAAAGACCTCCTGTATCATAAGATTGCTCATACTTGTATACGCTCATACGG
>JAJBTD010000127.1 GCA_020861055.1 Clostridiales bacterium
ATATCGTTGCCGAGCGGGAGCAGGAGGGCCCCTACACCACCTTCCAGCAGTTCTTCGAACGCACCTTCGCCACCGACCTGAACCGGCGGGCGCTGGAAAATATGATCCGCTGCGGCGTCTTTGACAGCCTGGGCTACTACCGGAGCCAGCTGGTGGACGTGATGAACGTGGTGCTGGACGCCATCGCGGACACCCGGAAGCAGAACCTGGAGGGCCAGTTCGACCTGTTCGGCGGCTTCGGCGGGGAGGACGACCCAGACCTGTCCCAGCTGATGCAGCCGCATTCCCCGGAGTTCGAGCCCATGGAGAAAATGCGCATGGAGCGGGAGCTGACGGGCCTCTACCTCTCCGGCCACCCCATGGACCAGTACCGGGAGGTCACCCGCCGGGCGGGGGCGGTACCCATGGGCCGTATCCTGTCCGACTTCGCCCAGGAGGAAGGCCCCACCCAGTTCGCCGATGAGCAGCGGGTGTGTCTGGCAGGCATCATCCTCTCCTCCCGGACCAGGACTACCAAGAATAACACCCTCATGGCCTACGCCATGCTGGAGGACGACACCGGCAGTATGGAGCTGATCCTCTTTGCCAGGGCCATGGAGGAGTACGGCGGTCTGCTGGCGGAGGGCTACGGCGTTCTGGCAGAGGGCCGCATCTCCGTCCGGGACGAGAAGCAGCCCCAGCTCATCTGTGAGCGCCTCTTCCCCCTGGCGGAGGAGAGCCTGCCCCTGCTGGAGCAGCGGGGGGGACGCTACGGGGCAGACCGGAACAGAATGGGCCAGTACCGCTCCCAGGAGACGCCCAAAGACCAGATCCCCGGCGTCGTCCCCGGAGCGACAAAGCTCTATCTCCGCTTCGACCGGGAGGACGACCCACGGGTGAAAAAGGTGCGTCAAATGCTGGTCATGTTCCCCGGAACGGGGCAGATGGTGCTCTACTTCCGGGACAGCAAGCGCCGCTTCGGGATTCCCTGCCTCATCCACACCTCTCTCGTCCGGGAGCTGAAACGGCTGCTGGGGGAGGAGAACGTGGTGGTGAAGTGAATAGGGCGGAGAGAAAACACAGAGCAAAGGAGTGCTTCCAATGGAAATTTGCCGCTATCAGCCCCAGTACCGGCAGCAGATCATCGACCTGATTCTGCACATCCAGAACGACGAGGCGAAGATCGACCTGTCCCTGGAGGAGCAGCCGGACCTGCTGGACATCCCCCGCTCCTACGAGCAAAAGGGGGGACGGTTCTGGGTCGCCGTGGAGGGTGGCGAGGTGGTCGGCACCCTGGCCTTTATGAACTACGGCGGGGGAAACGCCGTGATGAAAAAATTCTTTGTCCGGGCGGACCGGAGAGGCCAGCGGGTGGGCCTGGCCCTGTACAGGACCGCGCTGGACTGCCTGAGAGAACAGGGCTATCGACAGGTGCTGCTGGACACCCCCTCTGTCGCCACAGACTCCCACCGTTTCTACGAGCGGGCGGGCTTTGTGAAAATCACGGGGGAACAGCTGCCCTTTCCCTATGAATACCCGGACAGGGATTCTTATTTGTACCTGCTGAGGCTGTGAGCAGCTTTTTACCCAGAGAGGAGTGACCGCCATGACCAAAAAGATCATCGCCGTCGTCCCCCTGTGGGACGGGGAGAGGGACAGCATCTGGATGATTCCGGGCTATCTGGACGGCATCCGGGAGGCCGGGGCCGTCCCGGTGATCCTGCCCCTCACCGACGACCGGGAGGCGCTGCTGACGGCGTTTGCCCCCTGCGACGGCCTGCTCATGACCGGCGGTCAGGATGTCTCCCCCGACCTCTACAGGGCGACCCGTGAGGAGAGCTGCGGCGCTCCCTGCGAGACGCGGGACAGGATGGAGGCGATCCTGTACGCCGCCGCCTTGGAACAGAACAAACCGGTGCTGGGCATCTGCCGGGGCATCCAGCTGGTGAACGTCCTCCAGGGCGGGACGCTCTATCAGGACCTGCCCTCGGAGCGCCCCGGCGGCGTGGAGCATCACATGAGCACGCCCTATGACCGGGCGGTCCATGAGGTGCGCATCGGGAAGGGGACCCCTCTGTACGAGCTGCTGGGAACGGAACGCCTGGGGGTCAACAGCTACCACCACCAGGCGGTCAAAGACCTGGGCGCAGACCTGGAGGTGATGGCGGTGTCGGAGGACGGTCTGGTGGAGGCGGTGCGGCACACGGGAAAGCGCTTCGTCTGGGCGCTCCAGTGGCACCCGGAGCTGGATTTTCCCGTCAACCAAAACAGCAGGAGCATTTTTGAGGCCTTTGTCCGCGCGTGCCGGCAGGCATGACCGACCATGTCAAAAGCGCACCGCCCTTCGCAGCATTCGCTGCCGACAGGCGGTGCGCTCTTTTTCACGACTCGTCCGATTCTTCCTGTTCTGCGGCGGCCCTGGCCTTTTTCCGCCGCATCCGTTTCCGTATCCACCGGATGACGCGACAGATGGCGTAGGGCAAGGGGAAGCACAGCAGCAGTAAAATACCCAGCCCCTGCCAGGTGAAGCTTCCCTGCGTCACCGCCTGATGGAGCGCCAGGCCAAAGACGACGCACTCCACAGCCAGCAGGACCAGCTCCCAGGCCTGCCGCCGCTCCAGAAAGGAGCGGGCGTTCGGGTCAACGTACTCCATCACCTCGATGCCGTTGGCCTGGGCCAGCTCCCTGGCTCCGTCGGTGAGGGCGCTGTTGGTGACCACCATGCCCCGCTCGCAGTCATAGTAGGCCATGCCCGCCGCCGCCTCCTGGACGGCGGCGCCGCCCACCGCGCCGGAATAATACTTGCATTGAATGGCATAGCGGTTCCGCCCGTGGGTGGCCAGCAGGTCTACGCCAAAATCTCCCGTCCGGGGGGTGAAGGTGATGTCCCGGAAGCCCTGCCGCCGGAGCAGCTCCGCCACATAGGCCTCGTACTCGACCCCGTCCATCTCCTTTTTCCAAAAGGGCAAGAGAAGCACCTCCCAAATACGTCAGCCGCCCCGTCTAAGCAGAACAGACCGGGGCGGCTGATTTCTCATTTCTTAAAGCTGTCCTTCAGGCTGACCGACCGGTTGAATACCGGCGCGCCGGGTTTGCTGTCTTTGTTGTCCACGCAGAAGTAGCCCAGCCGCATGAACTGGAAGGAGGCGGGGGCCTGCGTCTCCGCCAGAGAGGCCTCCAGCTTGCAGCCCCGGAGCACCTCCAGAGAGCCGGGATTCAGGCAGGCCAGGAAATCCTTTCCGGCGGCGTCCGGCGCGGCGTCGCTGAACAGGTCGTCGTACAGCCGCACCTCCGCGTCTGCGGCGGTGGCGGCGTCCACCCAGTGGATGGCGGCGCCCTTGATCTTCCGCCCGTCGGCGGGGTCGCCGCCCCTGGAATCGGGGTCGTACTCCGCCAGCACCTCCACCACGTTGCCCGCCTCGTCCTTGACGCAGCCGGTGCAGCGGATGACATAGGCACCCTTGAGCCGGCACTCCAGCCCGTTGGGGGAGAGCCGCTTGTACTTCTTCACCGGCTCCTCCATAAAGTCCTCCGCCTCGATGTAGAGGTGGCGGGAGAAGGTGACGGTGCGGCTGCCCATGGAGGGGTCCTTGGGGTGGTTCTCGATGGAGAAGCTCTCGCTCTGGCCCTCCGGGTAGTTGGTGATGGTCAGGGCCACCGGGCGCAGCACCGCCATGACCCGCCGGGCGGACTTGTCCAGATCCTCCCGGAGACAGTGCTCCAGGAAGGAGAACTCCACCGTGGAGGCCGCCTTGGACACGCCGTTGGCCTCGGAGAAGGCCCGGATGGCGGCGGGTGTGTAGCCTCTCCGCCGCAGGCCGCAGATGGTGGGCATCCGGGGGTCGTCCCAGCCGGAGACAAAGCCTCCCTCCACCAGCGCCCGGAGCTTGCGCTTGCTCATGACGGTGTGGTCGATGCCCAGCCGGGCAAACTCGATCTGCCGGGGCTTGTTGGGGCAGGAGATGTTGTCGATCACCCAGTCGTACAGGGGCCGGTGGTCCTCAAATTCCAGGGTGCAGAGGGAGTGGGTGATGCCCTCCAGAGCGTCCTCGATGGGGTGGGCGTAGTCGTACATGGGGTAGATGCACCACTGATCTCCCGTGCGGTGGTGGCGCTGGTGCTTGATGCGATAGATGGCGGGGTCCCGCAGATTGAAGTTGCCGGAGGCCAGATCGATCTTCGCCCGGAGGGTCATGGCCCCGTCGGGGAACTCTCCCGCCCGCATCCGACGGAACAGGTCGAGGGACTCCTCAATGGGCCTGTTCCGGTAGGGGCTGGTGGCGGGGGTGTTCACGTCCCCCCGGTTGGCGCTCATCTCCTCCGGGGAGAGCTGGCACACATAGGCCTTGCCCGCCAGGATCAGCTCCTCCGCGAACTGGTACATCTGCTCAAAATAATCCGAGGCGTAGTAGAACCGGTCGTCCCAGTCGTAGCCCAGCCAGTGGATGTCCTCCTGAATGGCGTCCACGAACTCCACATCCTCCTTGGTGGGGTTGGTGTCGTCCATGCGGAGGTTGCAAAGGCCGTGATATTTCTGGGCCGTGCCAAAGTCTACATAGATGGCCTTGGCGTGGCCGATGTGGAGATAGCCGTTGGGCTCCGGCGGGAAGCGGGTATGGACCTCCATCCCGGCGTAGCGGCCGCCCTCGGCGATGTCCTCATCAATGAAATCATGGATAAAGTTTTGGCTCATCAGGCTGTTGTCCTTCTCTGCCAAAGGAATCCCTCCCTCTCTTTCTCGGTGAGCCCTATTATATCCCAAAATCTGCCGTTTGAAAAGAGAAAAGAGGGGCGGAGCGTGTCATTTTACGACAGGCTCAGCAGGGTATACCCCGCATCGGATGTTATCACGTCCTCCAGCCCCTGGGTGACATAGAGGTTCCCCTCCGTGTCGATGAAGATGGCCTGGAACTCGTCGCTGTGCTGCCGCCAGTAGTCGGCCCCGTTCTCCAGGCCCATGATGAACAGGGCGGTGGAGAGAGCGTCCCCCAACGTGCCGTCAGAGGAAATGACCGTGACGGAGCACAGGCCGCTCTCTGCCGGGTAGCCGGTGGAGGGGTCGATGATGTGGTGGTAGGTCTTGCCGGTGGCCTCGTCGGTGAAGTACCGCTCATAGGAGCCGGAGGTGATGACCGCCTGATCCTCCACCTCGATGACCGCCACGATGCTCCCCTCGGTCCCCGTGGGGTCCTGGATGCCCACCCGCCAGGGAGAGCCGTCGGGCTTGCACCCCAGACAATGGACGTTTCCTCCCAGAGAGACCATGGCGGAGACGACCCCCATCTCCCGAAACAGGTCGATGACTGTCTGGGAGGTATAGCCCTTGGCGATACCCCCCAGATCGACGGACTGCCCCTGGTCCAGAGTGACGGCAGAGTTGGCGCTGTCCCAGGAGATGCGGTCCGACCCCACCAGGGTCAGGGCGGTCTGAATCTCCGCCTCCGTAGGCACCTGGTAGTCCTGGGTGGTGAAGCCCCACAGCTCCATCAGGGGGTACACCGTGATGTCGAACGCGCCGCCGGTGCTCTCATAGAGCTCCAGCGACCGCTCCAGCAGGGCGGCGGTGTCCTCCGAGAGAACGGCGCTGCCGGACCGGTTCAGCTGGGAGATCTCGCTGTCCTCGCTGCCCACGGTGAACAGGGCCTCCAGCCGCTGTATCTCCTCCACTGCGGCCTCCAGCGCCTCGGCCCGGCCACTGCCGTAGGCGGTGAGG
>JAJBTD010000211.1 GCA_020861055.1 Clostridiales bacterium
GGTGTTCAGCCTGCTCTATACCCCGTGCGTCGCTGCCATCGCATCGGTCAGGCGGGAGCTGGGCGGCAAGTGGGCGGTTTTCGTCGTAATAGAGCAGTGCGCCATCGCCTGGATCGCCGCAGCAGTTGTCCGGGCAATCGGCCTGCTGCTGGGGATGGGATAACAGGTGACTGAAATGAATGCAGCCAGTATCGCCGTTTTGGTCCTGATTCTCATCCTCGTCGCGGTAATTGCAGTCCACCTTTGGAGGAACAGAGGGAACCCCTGCTCCTCCTGCGGGAGAAAGGACTGCCCCTCCCGAAAATCAGGTCAAGGACAAAACCCATCTGGAGATTGATGCCACAATCACCGTCAGGAAGCCAGGAAAACCCTGGCTTCCTCTGTTTCTGCGTACAAGCTGCCGCAATACGTTGAGCCTGGAGACAGCGCACCACCACTGTCTCCAGGCTCGTTTTTTCTGTCCAGCGTCCGATCTCGCTCAGGGAAGCAGCTTTGAAAGAGCCGATGGAGTGTTATCTACCGGTCCTCAGGGGAAAGGACCGGTAAGGGGAGGGTTTAGTTGGCCGCCTTGCTCTTTTTGCGCCAGCGGATGAGGACGATGCCCTCCACCAGGACCAGCGCCACGGCGACGGAGATATCAATGGTCAGGAACAGAGTGGTCATATTGTCCAGACCGGAGGTCTCTTCCGCCAGGGTGTAGTTGCCGCTGTTGACCACGGTGTAGCAGATGTTCTTGCACGCCTGCCGCATGGCGGTGACCAGAGTGGCGGAGGTGTTGGTGATCTGGTTGGACTCGTAGGAGAAGAAGCCCAGCATGGCGTCGTTGCCGTTGCGGACGGCGTCATCCGTGTTCTGGTAGCCGTAGGAGCCGTTCCAGTCGGTGAGCACCATGCCACGGAAGCCCCACTCGTCCCGGAGGACGTCGTTGAGCAGGTCGCTGTTGGCGCCGCACCACTTGTAGCCGATGAAGTTGAAGGAGGACATGACGGCATAGGTGCCGGTTCCGCTGTTCTTCACGCAGATCTCAAAGGGCTTCAGGTAGATCTCCCGGATGGCCTGCTCGTCGGAGTAGGTCAGAAGCATGGAGCAGCGGTTGGTCTCCTGGTCGTTCATGACAAAGTGCTTGATGTAGGCGTACACCCCCTGAGAGGCAAGGCCGTTGACCGTATTGGCGGCCATGTAGCCGGCCAGGGTGCCGTCCTCGGAGTAGTACTCGAAGTTCCGGCCGCAGAAGGCGGAGCGGTGGGTGTTCATGGCGGGGGAATAGGTGCCGTAGATGCCGCAGTCGGCATACTCTGCGCCCTCGGCCACGCCGATGCGATAGGCCAGGTCCTTGTTCCAGGTCTGGGCGATGAGCAGCTCGGTGGAGTAGGCGGTGCCGTACACGCCGATGTACCAGTCGTTCAGGCCGGAGGTGCCGTCAGAGTCCAGGGTACCCACCTTGCCGATGGAGTCCACTGCCACTGTCTGGAAGCCGCCCAGGTTCACCATGTTGATCATGTCGTCCACGGTGAGCTGATCCAGCAGGTCGTCCCACTGGGGGTCGTCATAGTCCAGGCCCATCATGTCGGACAGGGTCAGGCCGTTGTCCGCCCCGGTGGTGGGCATCTCGTCGCTGTCGTCGTCGTACAGGGTGGAGTCATAATAGGCCACGGAATGAGCGGAAACTTCTTCGCGGGTCTCGTCGTCCATCAGGTACTCGGACTCGTCGGGGGCTGCGGTGGCCTCGTCATAGTTGGCAAAGCCGTCGGCCCGGGAGAGGTAGGTCACGCTGCCAGTGGAGTAGTCCTGGAACTGGTTGACGGCGGCGGTGTCGTCGGAGGAGCGGCCGGTGACGCTGTAGTCGATGTCGGCGTCCACGGTGAAGCTGGCCTCGTCCAGAACGGTGTGGGAGTCAGAGCGGATAGAGACGGTGTACTCCCCGGCCTCCAGCACATAGCCGCCTTTCTCGGTCTTCAGGCAGTTGGAATCGTAGGAGGCCATGTCCTCCTTGGCGATCTCAAAGGAGAACGTCTGGGAAGTGCCCGGCTCCAGGGTGTCCGTCTTTTCGAAGGAGATCAGGTTGACGGAGGCCTTCTCGATGCCGCCGTTGGTGTAGGGAGGCGTGTAATAGACCTCTACCACGTCCTTGCCCGCCACAGTGCCGGTGTTGGTCACGGTCACGTCGAAGGAGACGGTGTCCCCGTTGTCGGTGAAGTTCTCCATGGTCTGCTCAAAGGTGGTGTAGCTCAGGCCGTAGCCGAAGGGGTACAGCACCTTTTCGTTGTAGTCGATCAGGCCCTCCTCTGCGGCAGTCTCATAGAACTTGTAACCCACATAGATGTTTTCCACATAGTCCACAAAGGCGATGACTCCCTGGTAGGCGTCGTCCGCCTCGGTGAAGGCCGCCTGGAGGTCCTCCACGTTGGAATAGGTGAAGCTGCCGGAGTTGTTGTAGGTGGGGGTGTCGGTCAGGTCGTAGACGAAGGTATCGGCGGTTTTGCCGGAGGGGTTGACGGTGCCGTTCAGGATCTCGCCCAGAGCCTCCATGCCGGTGGCGCCGGTGCCGGGGGCCAGGATGACGGCTCCAATGGAGTCATACTCGTCCACCCAGCCCAGCTCCATGGTGTTGTTGGCGTTGATGACCACGATGACGTTGTCAAACTCAGAGCAGACCAGGTCGATCATGGCCTCCTCGGTGTTGGACAGCTGGAGATAGTGCTCGCCCTCGTCGAAGTCGTCGTAGTCACCGTTGTTGGTGTAGTTGCAGGCGAAGTAGGCGTAATTGCTGTTGCCGTTGGCTACGGTGTCGGCGATGTTATAGGTGCCGTTGATGACGGCGTTCATGTCCCGGGGCACGTCCTGTCCCTCGCCGCCGGAGCGGGAGATGACGATCAGGGCGGTGTCGGAGAACTCCTTCGCCTCGTCCATCAGCGCATCGGTGTAATAATCAATGGTGGGCTCGGGCAGGGACCAGTCAGTATAGGTCACGCTGACCACGTTGCCGCCCAGGTTCCGGGTGGGGCTGTACTCGGTGTACATATCCACCAGGCTCTGGTTCACCGTAAACCCGGCGTCTGCCAGAGAGGTCAGGATGTCGATGGCGTCAGAGCTGTCGGAGGAGCCGGAGCCGGTGCCGCCGTAGATGGGGTTGGTGGAGGCCCAGCCGAACACGTTCAGGTTGGTGGTGTCGGTCAGGGGCAGGATGCCGGTGTTCTTGACCAGCACCATGCCTTCTTCGCCGGTCTCCTGGATGATCTCCTTGGAGGCGGCCACCGATTCCTCGGACACAGAGGCGGAGCCGTTCAGGATGGGGGAGATGTTGTTGTACATGGGGCCGAAGCAGACCACGTTGACGATGATGGTCACGCACAGGACCCAGGCCACTGCCGCAGACCAGCGGAACACATGGCGGGTTCCCTTTTTGGCGAACCAGTGGGCGGCAATCATGACGATGACAGCCACGGCCAGCATGCCCATGATGGCGTAGATGTAACCGCTGAGGGACTCTGCATAGGAAGCCACATCAGTTGCGCTGACGCCCATACTGGTGAAGATGGGGGTCAACAGGTCAATGAGAAGCTGTATCATATTGTTCTATCCTCCTGCTATTTTCGACGGTTGTCTGTGGTGCTTTTGAACCATGGCCACGATTCATCTGAGCAAATCATAGTGCAAAAAGCGACAAATATCAAATACCTGTTTCGAATAGGCTTTTATGCTTTACAGGCATAAAAGAAAATGGTAAAATAGCAGGAGAAAGGGAGGCGATTTCGTGGAGCTTCGCGTATTACACTATTTTCTGACCGTCACCAGGGAGCAGAGCATCCTGGGGGCGGCCCAGGCCCTGCACCTGTCTCAACCGACTTTGTCCCGGCAGCTGCGGGAGATGGAGGAGGAACTGGGCAAGCAGCTCTTTATCCGCAGCAACCGGAAAATCACCCTCACCGAGGAGGGGATGCTGCTGCGCAAGCGGGCGGAGGAGATCCTCTCTCTGGTGGACCGGACGAAGGACGAGCTCTCCCTCTCCGACGAGGTCATCGCCGGGGATATCCACATCGGGGCCGGGGAATCCGAGGGCATCCGCTTTCTGGCGAAGGCGGCGAAGGCGTTGCAGGAGGAGTATCCCCTGGTGCATTTTCACAACGTCAGCGGTGATCGTGTGACGGTGATGGAGGATCTGGACAAGGGCCTGCTGGACTTTGGCATCCTGTTCGGGGAGATCGACAGTTCCAAATATGAATCCCTGAAGCTGCCGTATACGGAGCGCTTCGGCGTCCTCATGCGCCGGGACGACCCTCTGACTCAGAAGGAGACCATCACCTCGGCGGATTTGGCGGATAAGCCTCTCATTGTTTCCCGTCAGCCCCTGGGGGACAGCTCCATGCTCCGCGGCCTGGATGAGCGGCAGGTGGTTGCCACCTACAATCTGCTGTTCAACGGCTCCATTATGGTGGAGAAGGGGATGGGTTATGCCATCTGCTTCGACCACATCGTCAACGTCTCCGGGGACAGCCCTCTCTGCTTCCGCCCCCTGGAGGGACAGCCGGAGATCGAGATGCACGTGGTCTGGAAGAAATATCAGGTCTTTACTAAGGCAGGGCAGAAGTTTTTGGAAAAACTCCGGGAGATGGCGGGGTGAGCGGCTGCGCCCAGCTATTCCTCTCAGGCATAGCCAGCCATAGGAAGAAAGCATTTGATATTCTCGCCATCTCCCTCTAAAATATAGGAAACGGAGGAGGTGGTCATCGGTGCCGGACGGGAACAATGAGGCTCAGCGCTTTTATCAAAATCTCGTGGACATCGGTTTTGAGGAGGCGATGATCTCCCGGTGCGTCTTGCTACGGGAGCGAGGACGGCGCAGGGAGCTGCTGCGCACCCTGCAAAGCGGACGTCGGGATCTGCTCAATCACATCCACGCAGAACAGCAAAAGCTGGACTATCTGGACTACCTGGTCTATCAGCTCAATCAGGAGGAGGGGTAGGATGAAGCGGTTAATCGCCCTATGCCTCTCGGTCTGTATGATAATTCTGCTGACAGCCTGCGGCGCTGGGAATACAGAGGCTTCGTCTGATGTGGAAAACAACTCTCTTCCGGTGGAAGAAAACCAACTGGAAACAGAGAGTGAAACCAAACAGCCGGAAGCAGAGGCTCCGACGGAGGAATCCGCCGATGAGACGGCGGATTTTGGTAACCATATACTGGTCGCCTATTTTTCCTGTACCGGCACAACGGAGCAAATCGCCCAGTGGATCGTCGATGAAACCGGCGCAGACAGCTATCAAATCATACCGGAAACGCCCTATACAGAGGAGGACTTAAACTACAGCGACGCCTCCAGCCGAACCACCCTGGAACAGGCGGATTCTTCCGCGCGGCCCGCCATTTCCGGTGGCGTGGAGAGCATGGCGCAGTACGATGTGATCTTTCTCGGCTACCCTATCTGGCACGGGCAGGCGCCGAGGATTATCAGCACTTTTTTGGAGAGTTATGAGTTCTCTGACGTGACGATTATCCCCTTCTGTACTTCCCATAGCAGCGGCATTGGCTCCAGTGCAGAGAATCTGCACGAGCTCTGTTCGGATGCCGTCACCTGGCTGGACGGGCAGCGGTTCTCCGGGGACGCAGTGGAAAATGACGTTGTTGACTGGGTCGATAGTCTTGTACTGCCGGAAGAACACACGGAGGTAGAACCCTTGCAAATGAACGTGCAAATCGGCGACAGTGTGTTTACCGCCACGCTGGAAGAAAACGATGCGGTCAACGCCCTTGTTGCCATGATGGAAGAAGCACCGGTTGTAGTGGAAATGAACGACTACTCCGGCTTTGAGAAAGTCGGCTCTCTTGGAGCCAGCCTGCCCGCCAGCGACAGCCGGACGACGACCCAGGCGGGAGACATCGTCCTCTATAACGGCGATCAAATTGTGATTTTCTACGGCTCCAATTCCTGGAGCTACACCCGTCTGGGCCGCATCGATGATCTGGCCGGATGGACAGAGGCCCTGGGCGGCGGCGACGTGACCGTGACCTTTTCACTGGAATGAAATAATATCATTATAAATCATTAGAAAGCGAGGCAATCATTATGGAAGAAAAGCTAAATCTGACGACAGAATGGGACAAGGTGTTCCCCAAGAGCGACAAGGTGAACCACGGCAAGGTCACCTTCCACAACCGTTACGGCATCACCCTGGCGGCGGACCTGTACCAGCCAAAGGATGTCAAAGGCAAGCTCCCTGCTCTCGCCGTCTGCGGCCCCTTTGGGGCGGTAAAGGAGCAGTCCTCCGGCCTGTACGCCCAGACAATTGCGGAGCGGTGTTTCCTGACCATCTCTTTTGACCCCACCTACACCTGAGAGAGCGGCGGGACCCACAGGTATATGGCCTCCCCGGATATCAACACCGAGGATTTCATGGCGGCGGTGGACTTTCTCTCCGTCCAAGACAACGTAGACCCGGAGCGCATCGGCATCATCGGCATCTGCGGCTGGGGCGGCATGGCGCTGAATGCTGCGACGCTGGATACCCGCATCAAGGCCACCGTGGCCTCCACCATGTATGACATGACCCGTGTCAACGCCAACGGCTACTTCGACAGCGAGGACAGCGAGGAGGCCCGGTACGAAAAGCGCAAGGCCCTCTGCGCCCAGCGGATTTCCGATTACAAGAGCGGCACTTACGCCCTGGGCGGCGGCGTGGTAGACCCGCTGCCGGAGGATGCACCGTTCTTTGTAAAGGATTATTACGACTACTATAAGACGCCCCGCGGCTACCACCCCCGCAGTCTGAACTCCAACGGCGGCTGGAATGTGACCGGGTGCCAGTCCTTCCTGAATATGCCCATTTTGCAGTACAGTCAGGAGATCCGGAACGCCGTTCTCATCGTCCACGGGGAAAAGGCTCACTCCTGCTATTTCAGCCGGGACGCCTTTGCCAAACTCACCGGTGACAACAAGGAACTGATGATCATTCCCGGAGCCGTTCACACAGATCTGTACGATCGGATGGACGTTATCCCGTTCGACAAAATGACCTCTTTCTTCCAGACTTATCTGCGCTGAAAATCAGTTGCGAAAGGAGATTGATTCCATGTCAGGCAAACGATTAGTGGCCTATTTTTCAGCCAGCGGCGTCACCGCAGGCGTGGCAAAGAAGCTGGCACAGGCGGCAGCGGGTGATTTATATGAGATCAGGCCCCAGGAGCCGTATACAGGCGCCGACCTGGACTGGACCAACAAGAGGTCCCGCAGTTCCTTAGAGATGAGTGACCTCTCCAGCCGTCCTGCGCTGGCAGATCAGGACGCCGGTATCGCCGGATACGACACCATTTTCCTGGGTTTTCCCATCTGGTGGGGCGTTGCGCCTACCATCATCAACACCTTTCTGGAAAGCTACGATTTCTCCGGAAAGAGGATCGTCCTCTTTGCCACGTCCGGCGGCAGCGGATTTGGCCGGACTGCGGATATTTTGAAGGCCTCTGTCTCTGCGGAGGCGGAGATTGTCACCGGAAAGCTCCTGAACGGAGGGCAGACCGTTGCCGACCTGAAAAAATGGGTTGAAACCGTATAAGGGTGTATTTTGCGCCCTGTTGACAGACTGACAGGCCGGAGAGCTTTCGCTCTCCGGCCTGTCTCTGCCATCACGTCTCAGGGAAAGGAGATCCCCGCATATTGCGATTGGATATATCGTAAAAACTGCTCCGCAGCGTGGGAGAGTTTGCGGCCTTTCTCCCAGATGAGAACATAGGAGGCGGTCACAGAGGGATTCACCAGCCGCTTGATGCACACAGAGGCGTCCGTCCCGATGTTGGCTGAGGCGGGGTAGAGAGTGATACCCACGTTCTGCCGGGTCAGCTCATAGGCGTTGAGCATGTGGGACATCCGGCAGCGGATTTTCAGCTTCTTTTCCGGGGAGGAGACCCAGTCCGTGATCTCCTGGAGCCGGGACTCCCGGGACGGGATGATCAGGTCATACTCCGTGACCCGCTGAAAGTCCACCGTATCTCCCGGCTCTCTCGCCAGCGGGCAGGAATCCGGGATCATGGCGATCCACGGCTCCTTGTAGACCGGGACAGAGTAGACCCCCTCTGCATTGTGAGGCTCCATAATGATGGCCAGCTCGCAGAGGCCCTTCATCAGCCGATTGAGCACATCGTCGGAGTTGCCGTTCCACAGGTTGTAGGTGACGAAAGGGTTCTCCTTTTGAAAACCGGCGATCCACTGAGAGAACAGCTTGGGAGCGTGGCCCTCCACCGTGGCCAGGTAGACGACCCCGTGAAGCCCGGTCTGCATCTCCCGGACATCCTCTTCTGACCTCCGCACCAGATCCAGTACCCGGACAGCATACTGCCGGAACACCTGTCCCTCGTCGGTCAACTGGAGGGCATGGGGCCTGCGGAGAAACAACTGCACCCCCAGCTCATCCTCCAGGTCTTTGATCTGACGGCTCAGCGGCGGCTGGGCGATGCACAGCTTTTCCGCCGCTTTGGTAAAGTTCATCTCCTCCGCCACAGCCAGGAAATACCGAATATGTCGAAGCTCCATTTTGTCCCTCCTTATGATACTTAAAAGGTATTATGATAGGTTTATTATATGTATTTTACAGGTTCCTGTCAAGGCAGTATAATACAGACATCAAAAGAAACCACCACTCCAATCCCGACCTGTATCAAAGGAGGCACTTGTCATGAAGAACATTTTTGTATCGATCAGAGCGTTCCTGGAACAGTATTATGCCAGCTTCGCCGTCACCGGCACAAGCGCAATGTAAAGCAGCAGAGGAACCAAATCTGCTACCTCCACGAGGGAGATCATGATCTCGCTCCTGTGATGATTCCGGCATAACAGGCAATACCCCTCCCGCGGCACAGAGGAACGCCGCGGGAGGGGTATTGTATGTGGTCACACGATAGAGCTCGTATCAATATGCGCCTAAGGGAACGCTGCGGACTAAAAAGCTGCAACGTTCCCACTCTGTTCCATACCGGAAATATGGCTGAAACGAGTTTTCGTCAGACAGGGTCTGAAGCTATGGAGCAAACCCACAAAGGCGGCGACGAGAGCCTCCGCCTGCCGCTTTGCATCAATATGGAAAAAGCCTGTGAAGCGTTTTTGCTTCACAGGCTTTCATCAAACAAACCCGTCTGTTGGCCCGCAAAAAATCGTTTACCACCGAACGAGGCAGGCGGTACTGGACAATCCCCCGCCGAAGGCGCACATCAAAATCAGATCGCCCCGGTGGAAAATGCCCTTCCGGTTGCACTCGTCCAGAAGAATGGGAACGCTGGCGGCGGAGCAGTTGCCGCAGTGGTCGATATTCATCAGGAACTTTTCAGCGGGGATGCCCTTGAGCCGTCGGGCAGCCGCCTCGATGATACGGCGGTTCGCCTGGTGGCAGATCACCCAGTCCACCTGGGACTGCTCCACGCCGCACTGAGACAGGAGCGCCTCCACCTCCTGAGGGATGGAGCGGGTGGCGAATTTATAGGTCTCGCTGCCGTTCATATAGACATAGGGATGCTCCTCCCCCGCCGTCCAGAAGGGAGAGATGCCCTTGTGGGTGGGGACACGCAGCACCTCCTCGCCGCCCTTGACGGTCATATGGGAGCCAAGATAGTCCTCCCCCGGCTCCAGTACGGCAGCCCCGGCGCCGTCGCCAAAGAGGATACAGGTGGAGCGGTCGGTCCAGTCCAGGATGCGGGACATCTGCTCGGTGCCTACGATGAGAATTTTCTGATAGCGGCCAGTGGAGAGATAGGCCGCCGCCGTCTCCATCAGAAACAGGAAGGCGGAACAGGCCCCGTTCAGGTCAAAACCGGGGCAGGTGGCCCCGATCTCCCGCTGCACCAGGCAGGCCATGCTGGGTACGATGAACTCTCCGCTGACGGTGGCGCAGAGAATCAGGTCCAGCTCCTCCGCCCGGACGCCGCTGTTTTCCAGCGCTGCCTTGGCCGCTTTGGCCGCCAGAACTGAGGCCGGTTCGTCGGTGGAGACGTGCCGGGAGCGGATACCGGTGCGGGTGGAGATCCACTCGTCGTTAGTGTCCACCAGCTTTGCCAGGTCGTCGTTGGTGGCGACTGTGGGGGGCAGATAGCTGCCAGTTCCCAGAATATGTAAGCTCATAGCGCAATTGTCCTTTCCTGACCCCGGCCGTTCGGTGGTCGGAGCGCTGCTCAATCCGTTTGTTTTACCATTTTAACAAATGCAGCGAAAGCTGTCAATCGCCATTCTGTCCATTCGTAATTTCCACGAAAAATCAATTCCCCTGTTGGAATCATGGAAAAGGTATGATACAATACCCATTATGTGCAAAACCAACATCGGCTTCCAGGGAGCCTTTGCGCTGCCTACATGAGACGATATCCAAATTCAGATAAAGGAAGGAATCGAGTATGGGAAAGTATTTTGGGACAGACGGCTTCCGGGGAGAGGCTAATGTGACGCTGACCGCAGAGCGGGCCTATCAGGTGGGATTTTTCCTTGGCTGGTATTATAATCAGCACCCCATCGATGGCAAGCGCGCTCGCATCGTCATTGGAAAGGATACCCGCCGTTCCAGCTATATGCTGGAGTTCGCCCTGTCCAGCGGCATCACCTCTGCCGGCGCAGATGTGTACCTTCTCCGGGTCACCACCACCCCCAGCGTAGCCTATATCGCCAAGGTGGACAGCTTCGACTGCGGCATTATGATCTCCGCCAGCCACAACCCCTTCTATGACAACGGCATCAAGCTGATCAATGACCAGGGGGAGAAGATGGACCAGGAAACCATCGACAAGGTAGAGGCCTACCTGGACGGCAAGGGCCCGGAGATCCCCGCCTCCACCGGTGCGGACATCGGCGCCGCCTTCGACTACGACGCCGGACGGCACCGCTATATCGCCTATCTAATCTCTCTGGCAGTCCACTCCTTCCGGGGCAAACGGGTGGGCCTGGACTGCGCCAACGGTTCCGCCTGGTCCATTGCCAAAGTGGTATTCGAGGCCCTGGGCGCCAAGGTTTACGTCATTGGCAACGAGCCGGACGGCACCAACATCAATCAGAACTGCGGCTCCACCCATCTGGAGGCCCTCCAGAGCTTTGTAGTGGAGAACCATCTCGACGTGGGCTTTGCCTACGACGGCGACGCCGATCGTTGCCTTGCGGTGGACGAGAACGGCAAGGCGGTCAGCGGAGATGAGATCATGTACCTCTACGCCCGGTACATGAAGGATCGGGATAAGCTGCTCACCAACACCGTCGTCACCACCGTCATGTCCAACTTCGGGCTGTACAAGGCCCTGGATGCCGTGGGTATCGACTACGTTAAGACGGACGTGGGAGATAAGTACGTCTATGAGTATATGGTCAAACACGGCAACCGCCTGGGCGGAGAGCAGTCCGGTCACATCATTTTCAGTAAGTATGCCACCACCGGCGACGGCATCCTGACCTCCATCAAGGTCATGGAGGTCATGCAGGCCCGTCGGCTGACCCTGAGCCAGCTGTGCGAGCCTATGACCGTCTATCCCCAGCTGCTGGTCAACGTGAAGGTAAAGGACAAGGACGCCGCTCAGAATGACCCCGACGTTCAGGCAGCCGTGGAAAATGTCACCCAGCGTCTGGGCGACGCAGGCCGCATCCTGGTCCGGGAGTCCGGCACCGAGCCGCTGATCAGGGTCATGGTGGAGGCGGAGACGCCTGAGCTTTGCCAGGAATATGTCTATCATGTGGTCAACGTCATCCGGGCCAAGGGCCACGAGGTCAAGTGACCTGACAAGTTTGCATCCAGCCCTGGCGCTTCCGGTTCTCTGTCCGGAAGCGCCAGAGCTGCTCCCGCAAAAATTCCTTGACATTCTCCCCGACTGTGGTTAAAATGAAAGTCGTACAAAACGTGCAAAACGGCAATGCGGAAACCAGCCGGGAGCGCGGCGTCCAGAGCGAGCGGGGGAGAGTGCAAGCCCTGCGGAGGCCGTCCCGGACAGCCACTTCCAAGCCGGCTGCGACGAGCGGCACGACTCATCCCCGTTACCGGATGACCGAGATTCCCCCTGTGCGGGGGAAAATCAGGGTGGTACCGTGAAGCAGCGCTTCGCCCCTGAACCGGGGGTGGGGCGTTTTTTTGCGGCTCCCATTGCCCGGCAAGAGACAGATAAAAGAAATTCACTGGAGGTCCTGAACGTGAAAAAGCCCACTCCCTACGGTCTGAACGAGCTGCGAGAGATGTTCCTGTGCTTCTTTGAGAGCAAGGGACACCTCCGCCTGCCCAGCTTCTCCCTGATCCCTCAAAACGACGCTTCCCTGCTGCTCATCAACTCCGGCATGGCGCCCATGAAGCCCTGGTTCACCGGAGAGCAGGTGCCGCCCCGCCGCCGGGTCACCACCTGCCAGAAGTGCATCCGCACCGGCGACATTGAAAACATCGGCAAGACCGCCCGCCACGGCACCTATTTCGAGATGCTGGGCAACTTCTCCTTCGGCGACTACTTCAAGCACGAGGCCATTGCCTGGTCCTGGGAGTTCCTCACCAGCCCGGAGTGGGTGGGCCTGGACCCGGACCGGCTGTATCCATCCATCTATGTGGACGACGATGAGGCGTTTGAGATCTGGAACAAGGAGATCGGCATCCCCGCCGAGCGCATCTTCCGCTTCGGCAAGGAGGATAACTTCTGGGAGCACGGCTCCGGCCCCTGCGGCCCCTGCTCCGAGATCTACTACGACCGCGGCCCGGAGAAGGGCTGCGGCAAGCCCACCTGCACCGTGGGCTGCGACTGCGACCGGTATATCGAGGTCTGGAACAATGTGTTCTCCCAGTTCAACAACGACGGCCACGGCAACTACACCGACCTGGCCCAGAAGAACATCGACACCGGTATGGGTCTGGAGCGGCTGGCCTGCGTCTGCCAGGAGGTGGACTCCCTCTTTGACGTGGACACGGTGATGAACATCACCCACAAGGTCAGCGAGATCACCGGCGCTCACTACGGGGACAGCGACAAGACGGATGTCTCTCTGCGCATCATCACCGACCACATCCGCTCCGCCACCATGATGATTTGCGACGGCGTGCTGCCCTCCAACGAGGGCCGGGGCTATGTCCTCCGTCGGCTCCTCCGCCGGGCGGCCCGGCACGGGCGGCTCCTGGGCGTCACCGACCCCTTTCTCTACAAAGTCTGCGACACCGTCATCCACGAGAACCAGACTGCCTATCCCGAACTGGTGGAACGCCAGGGGTATATCACCCGTGTCATCAGGTCCGAGGAGGAGAACTTCTCCAAGACCATCGACGGCGGCCTGAAAATTTTCGCCGACCTGCTGGCCGCTCACAAGGCCAAGGGGGAGACGGTGTTCTCCGGGGCGGACGCCTTCAAGCTGTACGACACCTACGGCTTCCCCATCGACCTGACCATCGAGATGTGCGAGGACGAGGGTATCACCGTGGATCAAGAGGGCTTCCAGGCGGAAATGGAGGCTCAGAAGGTGCGGGCACGGGAGGCTCGGAAGGCCCTGGGCGATCTGGGCTGGGCCCACATCGACCTGGGCGACATTGACAGGACCCCCACCGCCTTCCTGGGCTATGACCAGCTGGAGGCCAACGGCCACATCCAGGCCATCATCGAGGACGACGAGCTGTCCGGCAGCATCAACACCGGCAAAAAGGGCATCCTGGTGCTGGACCGGACCCCCTTCTACGCCGAGATGGGCGGTCAGGTGGGCGACCACGGGGCCATCACCTGCGGCGAGGCCGTCTTTATGGTCACCGACACCCAAAAGACCAAGGCGGGGAAATACCTCCATTACGGCGTCATGACCGCCGGGCGCTTCTCCGTGGAGCAGCAGGTCACCGCCTCGGTGGACCGGGAGCGCCGGAGAGCCATCGCCCGCGCCCACTCCGCCACCCACCTGATGCAGAAGGCCCTCCAGACCGTCTTGGGCGACCACGTCCAGCAGGCCGGCTCTCTTGTGGAACCGGACTATCTCCGGTTCGACTTCACCCACTTTGACGCGGTCAAGCCCAGCGAGCTGCTGAAAATTGAGCAGCTGGTCAACGACGCCATCCTGGACGGCCTGGACATTGAGACAAAGGAGATGCCCATCGACGAGGCCAAGGCCATGGGAGCCATGGCCCTGTTTTCCGAGAAGTACGGCGACGTGGTCCGGGTGGTGAACATGAGCGACTACTCCGTGGAGCTGTGCGGCGGCACCCATCTGACCAATACGGCCCTGGTGGGCTCCTTCCACATCCTGTCGGAGAGCTCTATCGCCTCCGGCGTCCGCCGCATCGAGGCCACCACCGGCAAGCGGAACGTGGCCGACCGGCTGACCATGCAGCAGCGGTTCAACGAGGCCGCCTCTGTCCTCAAAACCAAGCCGGAGAGCCTGGCCCAACGCATCACCGCCCAGATGAACGAGATGAAGGAGCTGCGCAAGACCATCGCCCAGTTCCGTGACCGGGAGGCCGCAGCCGAGGCCAAGCAGTTCCTGGCCGCCTCCAAGCATGTGGGGAGCCTCCATGTGCTCACCGCCAACCTGGGCAGCGTGGAGGTGCCCGAGCTGCGCAAGATGGGCGACTTCCTCCGGGACCGGGACGAAAATGTGGTGGCCGTCCTCTCTGCCGTCAACGGGGAGAAGATCTCCATCCTGGCCGTCTGCGGCAAGGGGGCGGTGAAGTCCGGCGTCAAGGCCGGCGAGCTGGTGAAAAAGGTCACCGGCATCTGCGGCGGCTCCGGCGGCGGCAAGCCCGACTCCGCCATGGGCGGCGGCAAGGACATCCTCAAGCTGGACGACGCCCTGGCCTCGGTAGATGACTTCGTTGCAAACAAGCTGGGGCTGTAACGCCCCAGCCCCGCAGCCGTCCGGCACATTTGTATCCGACAGTCCATTCAAAGAAAGGAGCTGAATCCACATGAGCTGTCTGTTTTGTTCCATCGTCAGCGGGGATATCCCCTCCAACAAGGTGTATGAGGATGAACTGGTCTATGCCTTTTACGACATCGACCCCCAGGCCCCGGTACACTTTCTGGTGATTCCCAAGGAGCACATCCCCTCCGCCGGGGCGGTGACGCCGGAGAACTCCGCAGTCGTCGCCCACTGCTTCGAGGTCATCGCCAAGGTGACAAAGGAGCTGGGAATCACCGATTTCCGGGTAGTCTCCAACTGCGGCCTCCAGGCGGGGCAGTCGGTCCCCCACCTCCACTTCCACGTGCTGGCGGGCCGGGATATGACCTGGCCGCCGGGCTGAGATTCCTCCCCATAGGTGGAAATCCCGTTTGGTCACAACACAAACAGAAAAGCTGGGATCGGGCGCTACGCCCGGTCCCAGCTTTTCCGTTTTTATCCTGCCGCCAACGGGAGGAGCGGGCAGGTCAGTACCCGCCCCTCAGGTCAGCGTGTGAGAGGGTTGATTACTTGCTGGCCTGATAGTACTCGTTGTACAGATCGACCAGATACTGGACATTCTGGGCCTCGATGGCGGCGACATACTCGTCCCAATCGTCCTCGATGTCCTTCTTGCCCATTGCAAAGTTCAGGGTCCAGGTGTTCATCTCGCTGAATGCAGGAGTGGCATAGAGGTTGGCCGCCTCGCTGTCGTCCTCGCTGAGGGCGATAGCCGGATTGAGCGGCTTGAGCGTTCTGTACTCCGCCATTCTGCTGTAGTAATCCTGGAGCTCAGCGGAGTAGTTGCTGGTCAGCAGCTCGGTGGTGCCACTGTACATGAAGTTGCCGCAGGCCCAGCCGTACTGGAGACGCATATCCACCTGATCGTCAGAGGTCTGAGCGATGGACAGGCCGCCGCAGTAATAGCCGTCGGTCAGGGAGTAGGTGCCGTCGTCATTGACAACATAGGTCTCACCCTCGATGCCCCACTTGGTCAGGGTCAGGCCGGCGTCGGAGTACCACAGCCAGTCAACGAACCGCATCATCTTGATGAAGCCGTCCTCGCCCAGCTCGTTCAGAGCGTTATTGGAGATCATAATGCCGCACTCCAGACGGGAGTTCTCGGTCTGATAGGTGATTGCATTGCCGTCGTCGTCGGTGCCCATGGGCATGACGGCCATGTAGAGCTCATAGTTGCCTGCACCCACCTGAGCCTCCAGAGAGGCCTCCTGCACGGTGATCTGAGAGCGGTTGGTGAGGATCAGAGCAGTCTTGCCAGTGTAGAACTGGGAATCAGCGGTGGTGTCCTCCTGGGACCAGGTCTCAGGATCGAGGATCTTGTTGTCGACCAGCTTCTGGACGACGGTCATGTAGCGCTTGTAGGCATCGCTGGTGGAAGAGACCTTGAACTCGTCAGCCTCAGTGTCGAAGTACAGGTCGGCCAGATTGGACGCAGTGGTGCTCCAGCTGGTGCAGATGCCATAGCTGTGGGAGATCAGGTTGAGCAGGCAGCCGCCGGAGCTGTAGCCGGAGGTAGCGCCGCACCAACGGTCGGACCAGATGTAGTCGTCTTCATCCACGATGCCCTGCTCGACCATGTAGGCCTTGACGTCGATGAGGATGTCAGCGAACTCTTCCCAGGTCCAGTCGGCTTCCAGATCCTCGATGCTATAACCGGCGCCCTCGAAGTAGTCCTTCCGGAGCAGCAGGGTGTAGTCCTGGAGAGCGGTCTCCTTCATGCCGGGGAGACGATAGAACTTGCCGTCGTCCTGGAGGATGGTGTTCACATCATCTTCCATGTCGTACTCGTTGTAGAAGTTGGTGAAGTTGGGCATATACTGAGTGTAGTCAGAGACTGCAACGATGCCACCGCCGGTGACGTAGGTGGACTCGTCATAGATCTTAGGAATGATGTAGGGAGCGTCGCCGGAGGACACGCCCAGGGAGACACGGTCAGAGTAGCTGGCGTTGTTCACGATGGTGATCTCCAGGTGAACGTTGGTAGCCTGCTCGATCTCGTAGAAGATGCCGCCGTCTTCATACCAGCTGTCCAGGTAGGGATAGGCGTCGTTGTCGTTGAAGTACATGGTATAGGTGACAGGCTCGTCAGAGTAGAAGGTGGTGCCGTAGGTGTAGCCCAGCTCCTCGTTGTAATAGGAGCCGTCGCCGTTGTCTACGTCGCCGGAGCTGGCCTCAGCCACCTGATCCTCGGTAGCCACGCCAGTGGTGTCTTCAGCATCGCTGGAGTCGTCGCTGGTGCTGGTATCGCTGCTGGTGTCGCTGCTAGTGTCGTCACTGGAGCTGCCGCAGGCTGCGAGGGCAAAGCACATTGCCAGAGCCAGGAGCAGGCTGATCAGTCTCTTCAGGTTCTTCATTAGTTTACCTCCATTTTCCTTTTGGTGTGAGAGTGCGGGAATTGTCATGCTCCCCTGGAGAGCAACAGGCCCGGCGGCGTCCGGCTCCAACTGACCTCAGAGCCGGAGCGCCGCCCGTATGGGCCGCCGCTTTCCGGTGAACGGAACAACAGGGAGAGGATTACCCCTTGACGCCGCCCAGCATCATGCCCTGGACGAAGTACCTCTGGATGAAGGGGTAGACGCAGATGATGGGAGCCGCCGTCAGCACCATTGCGCAGGACTTGATGTTGGCGTTGATGGACATGGACTCGGCTGCGTCCTCCACCGTAGTGCTGGTGGAGATCAGGTTGCGCAGGTAGTAGGCCACGGGCCACATGCTGTCATCAGTCAAATACAGGAAGGCGTCGAACCAGTCGTTCCAATACTGGACCAGATAGAACAGAGCCATGGTCGCCATAATGGGCGTGGACAGGGGCAGCGCCACATGGATGAATGCGCCGACCTGGTCCAGGCCGTCGATCTCGCCTGCCTCCTCCAGCTCACGGGGAACCGTCTCGAAGAAGGAGCGCATCAGGATGACGTAGTAGGTGGAGATCAGGCCGGGGAGAATAAAGCCGGCGATGGTGTTGGTCAGCTTCAGGGAGGTCATCAGGATGTAGTTCGGGATCATGCCGCCGCCGAAGTACATGGTGAAGATGATCAGAGGGCTGATGACCTTGTTGCCCCGCAGCTCCTTCTTGGACAGAGGATAGGCCAGGATAGCGGAGAAGAACAGGGCGCAGACAGTACCTACGATGGCGTACAGGATGGTGTTGCCATAGTAGGGGATGAACTTGCCGCCGGTGAGCACGTACTCATAGGTGCTCACGCTGAAGCCCACGGGGAGCAGTCCCACCTCGCCGGCGATAATGGCCTCGGTGGAGGAGAAGGACTGTGCGACCAGGTACAGGAAGGGGTACAGCATCGCTGCGCTGATGAGCACCATCAAAATGGTATTGCACACCTGGAACACCCGATAGCCCCTGGATTCCTTGATCTTGACGGGCTTGGAGGTATCTAACGTTTTAGCCATTGTGATTCCTCCTTCCTTAGTACAGGGAGCTGCCAGTCAGGCGCTTGGAGACCTCATTGGCAGCGGTCAGCAGTACCAGGTTGATCAAGCCCTGGAACAGACCGACGGCGGTAGCGTAGCTGAAGTTGCCGGAACCAAGGCCCATCCGGTAGACGTAGGTGGCGATGATATCGGATGTGTCGTAGTTGGTGGGCGAATACAGCAGGAAGACCTTTTCAAAGGCGCCCGATCCGCACAGCTGACCGATGTTCAGCACCAGCAGAGTGGAGATGGTGGGCCGGATGGCGGGCAGAGTCACATGCAGGCACTGCTGGAACTTGTTCGCCCCGTCCAGTGCCGCCGCCTCATACAGCTCGGTATTGATACCGGTCATAGCGGCCAGATAGAGAATGGTGCCCCAGCCTAAGCCCTGCCAGACGCCGGAGACCACGAAGATCACCGGGAACCACTCCGGCTCGGAGATAAAGGTGATGGCGCTGCCACCCAGAGATTCGATGAGGCCGTTGATGGGGCCGCTGGTGGAGAGCAGCTCACGGATCATGCCGGCCACGATGACCATGGAGATGAAGTGGGGCAGGTAGGAGATGGTCTGGACGACCTTCTTCCAGATGACGTTCTTCACCTCGTTGAGCAGCAGAGCAAAGATGATGGTGATGGGGAAGCTGATGAGCAGATACTCAAAGTTCAGCAGCAGAGTGTTCTTGAAGGCTCTCCAGAAGTTGGAGTCATTCAGGAACTGCTGGAAGTATTTCAGCCCGCTCCACTCATCACCGAAGATGCTGCTGCCGGCACGGTACCGCCGGAAGGCGATGATGTTGCCGAACATGGGGATGTAACGGAAGATGATGTAGTAGATAATGGGAACCAGCATCATCAGGTACAGCTGCCAATACTTGTGGAAGTGCCGACCCCAGCTCTCCTTGCTTCCCGGAGCTGCCAGAGCATTTTTGGGGGCCTTCTGTGCTTTTGCAACCATTAGACGTTTCTCCCTCCTCACAGGATTAGTCGTACTCTCATTTTGGGGAAATGAGAGGTTTGTTCTGCTGACGGCGCACCGTCGGCAGATGCCGGATCCGGCGTTCGGGGTCCGGCCCGGACCGAATTCTATTCTTCGATTACCACCCTCCGTTTCACTTCCAGGGAGCCCTTCCAGGGCGCCTGGCCCGTCAAGCTCACGCTGCGGGAGTCAGGCTGGGAAGCGCCTACATAGACGGTGTATGTCCCCGGCTCCACCACTGCGCGCCCCTCCTCGTCCCGAAGGGCGAAGGCGCTCAGAGGCAGATGGAGGGAAACCTCCCGCTGTTCTCCCGGCTGGAGCGGTACCTTTGTAAACGCCTTGAGCTGGGGATTAGGCGTCCCCGGCCGTTCAGCCTTTACATAGACCTGTACCGTCTCGCAGCCTGTTCTTGTGCCAACATTTTTCACACTGAGCGTCAGGCCCACGCCGTCCTCCTCTGCCACGTCGCTGCTGCACGCCGTTCCAGTCAGCTGGAACTGGGTGTAGGACAGGCCGTAGCCGAAGGGATAGAGAGCCTCCTGCTCCATGTAACGATAGGTACGCCCCTTCATAGAATAATCCGTAAAGGGCGGCAGCTCCTCATCGGAGCGATAGAAGGTCACCGGCAGCTTGCCCTGGGGATTTGCGTCCCCGAAGAGCACGCGGGCAATGGCGTTGCCCCCCTGTCCGCCGGGATACCAGCCCTGGAGAATGGCGGGGATATGTTCGTCTGCGTAGCCCAGGGCCAGGGCGCTGCCGCTGAGCACCACCAGGACCACCGGCTTGCCGCTTTCGACCAGGACGTGGAGCAGCTCCTCCTGATGGCCGGGGAGCTTGAGGCTGGGCTTGTCGCCGCTGGCGAACTGGTTGCCCTCGTCGCCCTCCTCGCCCTCCAGGCCGGAGTCCAGGCCCATGACGGCGATGACCACGTCGCTGAGCTGGCAGATGCCCTTGACCTCCGCCAGCCGGTCGTTGGACTGAGCCAGGTTCTGGAACCGGTCCTCGTACATGGGACAGCCCTGAGAGGCCATCACCCGCACGTCGTCCCCCAGGTAATCCTGGATGCCCTCCAGCACGGTGGCGTATCGGGAGGCAGTCCCCTCATAGTTGCCCACCAGCGCCCGGCGGTTGTCCGCATTCGGCCCGATCACGCCCACCGTCTTGAGCTTGCTCTTGTCCAGGGGGAGCAGTCCGCCCTGGTTTTTCAGCAGGACCACGCACCGCTCCGCCACGCTGCGATTCAGCTTCCGCATTTCCGGAGAGTCCACCTGGTCATAGCCGATCTGGTTATAGGGGACCTGGTCCTCGTCGTCGAACATTCCCAGCTTCATCCGGGTGGTGAACAGCCGGACAACCGCCTCGGTGATGGTTTCCTCTGTGACCAGACCCTCCTCCACGGCCTGCTCCAGATAGACGAACAGGTTGCCGCAGTTCAGGTCGCAGCCGTTGTTCACCGCCAGGGCTACCGACTGGACGGGGCCGTCGGTGACCATATGGCCCTCGTGGAAGTCCTTGATGGCCCAGCAGTCGGAGGTGACGTGGCCCCAGAAGCCCCACTTGTCCCGGAGGATGTCCTTGAGCAGCGTTTTGCTGCCGCAGCACGGCTCTCCGTTGGTGCGGTTGTAGGCGCCCATCACCGCCTCCACCCCAGCCTCCTGAACCAGTGCCTGGAAAGCGGGGAGATAGGTCTCCCACAAATCCTGCTTGGAAACCTCGGCGTTGAAGTAGTGGCGCTGATCCTCCGGGCCGGAGTGGACGGCGAAGTGCTTGGCGCAGGCCGCCGTTTTCAGGTAGTTTTCATCATGGCCCTGGAGCCCCTGGACGAACCGGACGCCCAAGCGGGAGGTGAGATAGGGGTCCTCCCCGTAGGTCTCATGACCTCTCCCCCACCGGGGGTCGCGGAAAATGTTCACGTTGGGCGCCCACAGGGTCAGTCCCTTGTAGATATCCCGGTCTCCGAAGGAGCGCTGCATATTGTACTTGCCCCGTGCCTCCTGGGCGATGGCGTCTCCCACCGTCTCCATCATATCCGGGTCGAAGGCTGCGGCCAAACCGATGGCCTGGGGGAAAATGGTGGCGACGCCCGCCCGGCCCACGCCGTGCAGCGCCTCGTTCCACCAGTTATAGGCAGGGACATCCAGCCGATCAATGGCGGGCGCCCAGTTTAGCATCTGGCTGATTTTCTCTTTCAGGGTCATCTGGTCGACCAGCGCTCTCGCTCGCTTCTCGTAGCGGCAGTTCTGGGCGTCGTTATGAATCAGATCACTCATGTACCTTCTCCTCTGTCTTATATTTTCGTCTCATCATATGTCGTAAGCTAGGGATATTCTCAGCGCACATAGCCAAAGCCCAGGATGGTAAAGACCTTGTCCCGATCCTCCGGGTCCATCTCGATCTCAACCCGGTGAAGCGTGCTCTCCCGCCGGTGAATCAGCACGGTGGTATGGCAATGGGTCCAGCCCGCCTCCCGTGGGTCGATGATCCGGCTGAGCAGTCCGTCGATACGGACTCTGGCCTTGCCAAAGGCGGTATCCCCCGAATCCTTAAATTCCAGCACCAGCTTGGAACAGGTCAGCTCCAGCACAAAGGGCTCATCTCCCGGCCCCTTCTTCCAGTTGTAGGGAAATTCCGGGGTGTTTTCCGCCGCATCGTCCAACGGAACCGCCTGAAGGTCGTCGTCCGTCTCGGTGAAGCTGCCCGGAGTGATCGTCGCTCCCTCCAGGCCGTCCTTCCGGTCCAGGAGACGAAGCGCCGTATAGTCCGCTCCGTAACAGGGGGGCACGTAGCCCTCTACCGGAGTCTGGAGCTGTTGGTGATCCAGCCGGTCGATCAGATAGAGCAGACAATCCCGCATGACCCGGTGCCCGGTGTTAGAGGGATGGAACACGTCGTAGAAATACTGCCGCTTGGTCAGTACCAGGCCCTCTCCCGGCTTTTTGGTAAACTGGGGACTGACCGCCTCCAGCACGTCCACCATGGGGACCTGATAGCGGTAGCCGATGGGGGCCAGCCGGTCCTTCAAATTCCAGTCGTTGGCAAATACGGAGAACAGCATAATCACCGCAGGCCGGTTGGGCTGTTCCAGAATCTTTCGGATGAGGCTCTCATGGAAGACGCCCTCCGTCTCATCTGAGGCGTCGTTGACGGCGAATTCCACCACCACCAAGTCAGGGGCCACCGTTCCGTCACGGGTGATGTCCCGGTCATACCGCATCAGCCCAGTCTCAGAGGGGGTGCCGCCTACGCCGGCCTTGATGTAGTGGAGGTTGTCACCGGCGGCATAGCGCTGCTTCAACGCCTCGTAGGTCAGCCGGGCGTAGCAGTTCTCCTGAATGGGGACCGCCCCGGCTCCCTGAGTGATGGAGCCGCCCAGGAAAGCCACCGTCACGTCCTCCCCTGCCCTGGCCCGCTTCAGCAGGCCCTTAATCCGGCTGTTATTGCCGCCGGAGAGAAAGGAACGGGCGATCATCTCCCGATAGAGGGGGCTGTCAAACTCCACAGGTGGGTCCGGGTCCATCTCCGGAGCGTCAAAGCCGTCCCGGAGGTAGAGCTTGACGGTCACTGCCGCCACATCCTGCATCTCTGGGAGCTGGAAAAGGAACTGTCCCGGTGTCCGCTCCCCCTGGGTGGGCGGCAGCTGATCCATCTGAATGACCTGCTCGGCCCCGTCCGCCCGCAGACGGAAGGTATAGCTGCTGCCGCTGCCCGCTCCATTCTCACCGTACAGCATAAAGGTGAAGTCTACCGGCATATCGGCCTTCTCCGCTGAGACGGCGACACCGATGCTGTGAACCATAGAGCGGAAGCCCTCTGCCGTCAGCAGGTGCTGGAGCATATCCTCATCGGTGATGCCCCCCACAATTTTAGCCAGGGTCGTCAGACGGTCATTGTCCAGATAGATGGGATGCCGACCGGTACCATCGTCCTGAGGAAGCCCCCCGACATTTTGATCGATCAGCACATAAAAGCCCTTGCGCTTTTCCTGGGGATCCTTGGGCGCCAGCGGTCCTATCATCAGAAAATCCCCCTTCCCCGCTCCGGTCTGCGTCCAGCGGCGCTCCACAGGGCAGACTTTAAGCGAGCAGCAAATTACTTTTGTTCTGATTTTACTCTTTCTATAAGGTAATGGCTTATCAAATATTGCTGTTTTCAGCCTCAATTATTGCCAAATTGTTTCTGAAACCATCTTTCTGTTTTTGTGCTTTTTGTGACTTTTCCCCCTTCCAAGTTCCTCCGAATCTGGGAATTTTCCTGTTTTTTATCCATTTCCCGGTTGATCGCAGCCAAACCGGCGCAAACAGATCAAAAAATTTTTCGCAATAATAGAGAATCGTTTTTCGTTTTTTTCGTTTTTGAACTAATTTAGCTTATTAAGTCTCCTCTCCGTTCTATCTGTTCCGTTTTTTGCACTTTTATATGTAAAAAATTTGCGTGTGGCTTCACTGTCCGGCGGTTGCATTTCCGCTCAAAATATGCTAGTGTCTAATGAACGGCGGGGATTTTTCCCGGCAGTGTCCCGCCAATGGCGGGCGCAGATCTGACAGATCAGGAGGTCATTCCAATGGAAGGTAAAATGAAAGTCGCCATTATGACCGATATCGGCAAAATGGACTACACCACCCGGGACATCCCCACCCCTAAGGAGGACGAGGTTCTGGTCAAAATCGAGTATGTGGGCATCTGCGGCAGCGATCTGCACTATTACGAGGCTGGACGGATCGGCAACTTCATCGTAGAGCCTCCCTTCGTGCTGGGCCATGAGGCCGGAGGCACGGTTGTCGAGGTGGGCAAGTATGTGGAGCACCTGAAGGTCGGCGACCGGGTCGCTCTGGAGCCGGGCAAGACCTGTGGCAAGTGCGAGTTTTGCCGCTCCGGACGGTACAACCTGTGTCCCGATGTCCAGTTCTTCGCCACGCCCCCGGTGGACGGCGTGTTCCAGGAATATGTAGCCCACGAGGCAGATCTCTGCTTTAAGCTCCCTGACAACGTCAGCACCATGGAGGGCGCGCTCATCGAGCCGCTGGCCGTCGGCTTCCACGCCGCCAACATGGGAGGCGCTCACGCCGGGCAGACTGCCGTGGTCACCGGCTCCGGCTGCATCGGCCTGGTGTCCATGATGGCGCTGAAGGCGATGGGCGTCTCCAAGGTCTATGTGGTGGACGTGATCCCCAAGCGGCTGGACAAGGCCATGGAGCTGGGCGCCACCGGCGTCATCAACGGCATGGAGGAGGACACCGTCCAGCGGGTGATGGAGCTGACCGGCGGCAAGGGCGCCGATCTGGTCATCGAGACCGCCGGTTCCCAGATCACCACCCGTCAGGCCATTGAGTTCGCCAAGAAGGGCTCCACCATCGTCCTGGTGGGCTACAGCGCCTCCGGTGAGGAGACGCTCCCCATCGGCATGGCTCTGGACAAGGAGCTGACCTTCAAGGCCATCTTCCGCTATCGCCACATCTATCCCATGGCGATCGAGGCAGTGGCTGACGGCCGGGTAGACCTGAAGCATCTGGCCACCCACATTTTTGATTTCGACAATATGCAGTACGCTATGGATACCAGCGTGCACGACAAGGCCAACGTGGTCAAGGGCGTCATCAAAATCGCCAAGGACTAATTTTCATAAAACAGCAAGCGTCAGCCCGGCAAATGTCGGGCTGACGCTTTTTATCGCTCACCGCAGCGGAGCGTGTGTAACTGTGCGATTCGCGCTGCGCGCCGGTTATCCGGCGTTGAACAGCTCAGAGAGTGTATCCGCGTGCTCCTGGAAGATCTCCAGCAGGAAGGTGTTCCAGTGACGGGCGTCCTGGGTGCTGCTGCCGAACACGTAGTCCTCCTGACCGTAGTCGATGACGTCGAAGCCGGGGATGGCCTTGCTGGCCCCCGCCGTACGGTAGGAGACTGCATCCGCCAGGGAGAAGGAGACGCTGGTGAGATCAGAGTAGTCCACCCAGCCGCTCAGGTCGGCGCCGGTGGCCTCGGTGGCGGTGCCGTTGGATGTCTGCGCCTCGGCGGCGGCAGTCTCCACCTCCACTCCGCCTGCGTACTCGGCATACATCTGGTCCACATAGAGGGAGAAGGAACTGCTCAGGATCTCAGAGGGCACATGGCCGCCGTCCCACTGCCACTCGATCTCGCAGTCCGTCCCGGCGTTGAGCCAGGCGATCTGCAGGTTCAGAGAGGAGAACATGGACATATCGCCCTCGGAAGCACCCATGAGGATGCGGGTCCAGGCGGGGCCCTCCGTTCCCTCATCGCCGATGTAGTTGAGCGGATTGTAGAGGGAGACGATATTGTTGCCGTACTCGTCGCCCTCCAGAATCTCGGCGATGTCGGCGGCGTAGGCCTCTACCATCTCCTCATAAGTGGAGTAGTTGCCGGAGTCGGTGCTGCTGCCTGCGGCCTGGGTGGTGCCCGCGTCAGGGGTGCCCACGTCCATGGTGTCGCCGCTGGTGTCCACATTCTCATTGGTGATAGAGGAGCCGCTGTCGGTGGCTTCCTCCGGCAGACTGTCGGCGTCCACATCACCCGGCATCTCGCCGTCCGGCAGGCTGTCGGTGTCGATGTCGTCAGGCAGCTCGCCGTCGGCGTTGCCGGCAGAGAAGCCGCCTCTGCCGCCGCCCATGCCGCCACGACCGCCGGAAGCACCGTCGGGCAGGCTGTCGGTGTCCATATCGTCGGGCATCTCGCCGTCCGGCAGGCTGTCGGCGTCCATGCCGCCGGGCAGCTCGCTGTCGTCGTCGGCAAAGTCCGCTGCGCCGTTCATGCCGCTGGGCAGGTCGCCGCCGCTCATGCCGCCGGAGCTGGAGGCAGTATAGCGGCCCTCCAGGAAGGCCTCCGCCTTGTCCTCGGTGGTCATAGCGGCCACGTCCTCATCGGACAGGGCGTTGCCGTCCTCGTCAAACCAGGTCCAGCCGTCGGCGTAGTCCAGATTGTCCAGATACCACTGGAGGTTGGAGACGAACTCCGCCAGATACAGGTCCAGGTAGCTGCCGCCATAGCCGTTGGTGTCGGCGTACAGCTCCTCGTCATACTCGATGGTCAGGGCGATGGTGCTGGTCAGCGCGCCGTCCCCGTCCAGGTCGAAGCCCACGTCGGCCTCGTCCACGGTCAGGTTCTGCTCATTGATATACTCCATATAGGACTCGGAGAGATATTCCGCCAGTTGGGCCTGGAAGTCGGAGCCGAAGGTATAATCCGTATCCAGGTAGTACTCAAAGGCCATGGCCATGTCCGCCTCGTACAGAGAGGTGATGGCGCTGTAGGCAATGCAGCCCCAGGCCCCGTCGGACAGCTCCACCTCCTCGCCGTCGATGGTAACGGTGGTGGAGTAGCTGCCATCCTCATTCAGGTAGCAGCCGACCGCTCCCACCTCCGCCTGATAGGAGTAGAAGTCGGAATTGTTGGAGGTAGCGGCAAACATGGTGGCGTGAGCGCCGCCGCCGGAGCCGCCGGTGGAGACGAAGTAGTCCACGCTGCCAGGGAGGTTCCCCAGCAGGATGTTGTACTTCACGAACCGGGCAGCCGCCTTCTGGTCGGACAGGCAGGAGGGGGCGTCACCGGTATAGTAGGTGTTGCCGTCGTCATCGGTGGCGGTGTCCTGCTTGCCCCGGTTGCCGCAGGCGACGTTGATATAGCCCTCCGTGGCATAGGTGGTGGCGGCCTGTGTGTTGGTGGAGGAGCTGTAGCCCGCCGCGCCGGTGTTCAAAATCACCGGGGCGGTGGCAGCGGTGTACACCTGACCGTTGGTGCTGGTGATTTCGGCGTCATAGTCGATGACCAGGCTGCCATTGACCGCCTCAGAATAGCTCTCCGCCGTCACATCGGCAGCGCCGTCCCCATCGGTATCGATTCCGGTAACGTAACCGCCTGGGACGCAGACGGAGACGCCCTCCTCGTCCTCGATCTCCGGATAAGCCACGGCGGAGACGATAGACATGACCCAGGCGTCCGCGCCGGAGTTGTAGCTCCAGGTGTAGTCGGTATTGTTGGCCAGGTTCAGGACAGACTCGATATACTCCTTGTCGGAGGCTGTTGTCTCCGTTTCAGCGGCAGAGCCGGAAGTGTCCTCCGATTCCTCCGTCTCAGAGGCAGCGTCCGCGGTGCTCTCTGTGGTTTCGGTACCGGAAGATGCGCTGCCGCAGGCGGCCAGACTGAACAGCATAGCCAACACGCAGAGCAGCGAGATGAGTTTTTTCATACGAGAAACCTCCTCGGTTGAGATAAAGTCATCCTATCACAAATACCTTGAAGAAAGATTGAAGCCTTCCAGCTTTTTTCAAGGTTTCTGTGGTATAGTAATGGCACATACAGAGAGGTGGTATCGGCCATGAAGCTGCTGCTGATAGAGGACGAGCCGCGAATGGCGGACGCGCTCAAAGAGCTTTTCCGCCAGGAGGGGTACGATGTGGACTGCTTTTTCCGGGGAGACGATGGGCTTGACGCGCTGTGCAGCGGACAGTATGACGGAGTCATCCTGGATGTGATGCTGCCCGGTCTGTCCGGGGTGGAGGTCGCTGCCCGGAGCCGGAAAGCCGGTATCCGCACCCCCATTCTCATGCTCACCGCAAAGGGTGAGCTGGACGACAAGGTGCTGGGTCTGGACGCAGGCGCCGACGACTACCTGACCAAGCCTTTTCAGCCCAGGGAACTGCTGGCCCGGGTCCGGGCACTGTGCCGCAGAGGGATGCCTCTGACCGACGACAGACTGTGTGCAGGCGATCTGGCTTTGGACGTCAAATCTCTCACCCTGCAATGCGTTGCCACCGGGCAAAGCGTCCATCTCAGTGAGAAGGAGTGCCGGGTTTTGGAATATCTGATTGCGAACCGGGGGCGTCTTTTATCCAAGGAGCAGATGGCGGTAAAAATATGGGGCTATGAGAACGAAGCGGAATACAACAAGGTGGAGGTCTACATCTCCTTTGCCCGGAAAAAGCTGGCCTTTGTCGGTTCTCAGGTGGAGATCAAGGTGGTTCGTGGGGCCGGATATGAATTGAGGTGGGACTGTGGGTAATAGACGGAACAACAGCGCTTTTCAGCGTTCCCGGCGGCAGATCGTAGCAGTGGTGATGGCTGCATTCCTGCTCCTGTTCGTGGTGACCCTGGCGATGATCTATATTCTCAGCTATCAGGAGCTGTATCAGGACAATCAGGATATGCTGGAAACCTATATAGAGCAATATCAGGAAAACGGCAATCCCAGCCAGACACGCCGCATGGATGAAAAGCCTCAGGAAAGCGGCAGGCCAGAGCAGGACGGATTTCCGGACCGGGACAGCGCCCGATATCTGCTCTCCTCTTTTTATTCTGTGGCATTTGACGAGGACAGGCAGGTGTTTAGCGTCGACCTTGGAGACGGCACGCTGTATACGGAGAGCCAGCTCTCTCAGGTGGCGGAGAATCTGCTGGACATGGGCCGGGATCAGGGCACCTATGGCAATTTTATCTTCTGCATCGACCAGAGTGAGACGTATACTTTGGTAGTACTCATGGACAACACCCTGGTTTCGGACAGCTTCACCACCCTGTTTCGCAATGCGCTGATCCTGGGAAGCGTGATGGTGGTGGTTCTCCTTCTGTGCGCGACCGCCCTGGCCCGCTGGATCATTCGGCCCCTGGAGGAGAGCGACCGCCGCCAGCGGCAGTTTCTCTCAGATGCGGGGCATGAGCTGAAAACCCCGGTCTCTGTGGTCGAAGCCAATGCGGAACTGTTGGAGCGGGAGATCGGCCAAAACAAGTGGCTGCACAACATCCGCTCTGAGAGCAACCGGATGGCCGGGCTGGTCAGCGAACTGCTCGCTCTGGTTCGGACAGAACAGGAGCCGCCTCAGACAGAGCCTCTGGCCTTCAGCCGTCTGGTGCTGGGCGGGGTACTCCCCTTCGAAAGCGTCGCCTATGA
>JAJBTD010000030.1 GCA_020861055.1 Clostridiales bacterium
GCGGGCGGGGCCTGTGAGCGGGCCCGCCCGGGGGCCGGCGGGGTGTCCTGCTGGGCGGTCCTGCTCTTTCACACGGTCGTGTTGGGGGGGACGTGGTCCTGGCGCTGGGGTTTGGGGGGCTGCTGGGGCAGCTCCGCCGCCACATGGCCCTGCTCCAGACCCAGGGCGGACTTGGCGGCGTAGTACACCGCCTCAAACAGCGCCCGCTCGTTGGTGAACTTCACCTCCGTCTTGGCAGGGTGGACGTTCACATCTACGGCGTTCAGCTTTGTGGTGAGCTTGAGGACGCAGGCGGGGAATTTCCCCACCATTTTCGTGTTCTGATAGGCCTCCTCTAAGGCGGCGGTCATAGTGCGGCTTTTCACATACCGTCCGTTGACGAAGAAATACTGGCTCACCCGGCTCCCCCGGCAGCAGGCCGGGCGGGAGAGATAGCCCTCCACCCGGATGTCCTCCCCGTAGCCGGGACAGGGGAGCAGGCCCAGCGCGGCCTCCCGGCCCAGGACGGCGTAGAGGGCGGACTGAAGCCTGCCGTCCCCGGGGGTGAGCATCTCCTCCTTCCCCTCCCGGAGAAAGCGGAGGGAGACCTCCGGGTGGGCCAGGGCCTCGTGCTGTACCACGGTGAACACGGTGGCGCCCTCGGCGGCGTCCCGCTTCATGAATTTCAGTCGGGCGGGGGTGTTGAAAAAGAGGTCCCGGACGATCATGGTCGTCCCCTCAGGACAGCCCGCCTCCTCCCGGTCGGTGATCTCGCCCCCCTCCAGCCGGAGAGAGGTGCCGAAGTCCGCCCCCTGGGGCCGGGTGAGCAGCTCCATCCGGGAGACGGCGGAGATAGCCGCTAGCGCCTCCCCCCGAAAGCCCAGGGTGCCGATGGCCTCCAGGTCATACTCTGTGCGTATCTTGCTGGTGGCGTGGCGGAGGAAGGCGGTGGGTGCATCCTCCGGTTCCATGCCGCAGCCGTTGTCCGTCACCCGGATGTACCGCATCCCGCCCCCCTGGATTTCCACCGTCAGGGCGGAGGCCCCTGCGTCGATGGCGTTTTCCACCAGCTCCTTGACCACGCTGGCGGGGCGTTCCACCACCTCCCCGGCGGCGATCAGGTCCGCCACATGGGAGGAGAGTTGTTGTATTTTGGGCATAGCTTGCTCCTTCTAAACTGAAATGGGGAGAAAATGCGTTCCGCAGGCAGTCACAGCTTCCCCTTCCACTCGTACAGCAGGTTCATGGCCTCAATGGGGGTCAGGGCATCAACCTCCAGCATCCGGAGCTGCTTCAGGATCTCCTGCCCTGCCATGTCGTCCATGGAGACCTGCTCCTGGTCGGCGGGCTGCCGGGCGGGGGCAGGGACGCCCCCCCCTCCTGCTCCAGCTCCTCCAGAATCTTTCTGGCCCGGCTGATGACCCTGGGAGGCACGCCCGCCAGCTTGGCCACCTCGATGCCGTAGCTCTGGTCGGCCCCGCCTGGGACGATCTTCCGCAGGAAAATAATGTCGTCCGCCCGCTTTTTGGCGGCGATGTTGTAGTTCCGTACGCCGGGGATGGTGTCCTCCAGCACGGTCAGCTCGTGGTAGTGGGTGGCAAACAGGGTCTTGGCCCCCAGCCGCTTTTTGTCGGCGCAGTATTCCAGCACCGCCCGCGCGATGCTCATGCCGTCGTAGGTGGAGGTCCCCCGCCCGATCTCGTCCAGGATGAGGAGAGAGCGGCTGGTGGCGTTTTTCAGGATGTCCGCCACCTCGGTCATCTCCACCATAAAGGTGGACTGTCCCCCCGCCAGGTCGTCGGAGGCGCCGATGCGGGTGAACACCCGGTCCACCACCCCCAGCCGGGCGGAGCGGGCGGGGACGAAGGAGCCAATCTGGGCCATGAGGCAGATCAGGGCCACCTGGCGCATATAGGTGGACTTGCCGGCCATATTGGGGCCGGTGATAATGGCCAGCGTCTCGTTTTTGCCGTCCATTTTCGTGTCGTTGGGGACGAAGAAGGTGTCCTTTAACACCTGCTCCACCACGGGATGGCGGCCGTCCACAATTTCAATGGCGGAGGAATCGTCCACCACCGGCATGACGTACCGGTTCCGGACCGCCACGTCCGCCAGGGCGGTGAGCACGTCGATCTGGGCCACCGCCTCTGCCGTCCGCTGAATGGGCTCCGCCAGGGCGGCGCAGCGGTCCTTCAGGTCGGAAAACAGCTGATATTCCAAATCGCCGATGCGCTCCCTGGCGTTGAAGATGGTGTTCTCCAGCTCCTTCAGCTCCGGGTTGATGAATCGCTCATTATTGGCAAGGGTCTGCTTGCGGACGTAGTCCTCCGGCATATGCTCCGACTGGGCGCGAGGCACCTCGATATAATAGCCGAAGACCTTGTTGTACCGGATGCGCAGCTGCCGGATGCCCGTCCGCTCCCGCTCCCTGGCCTCCAGCTCAGCGATCAGGCTCTTGCTGTCCCGGAGGACCCGGTTGAGGTAGTCGACCTCCTCGTTGTAGCCCTCCCGTATCATGCCGCCCTCCCGGACCAGCAGGGGCGGGTCGTCCACGATGGCGGACTCCAGGGTCTGCCGCAGTTCCCCCAGGTCGTCCAGCTCTCCCCGGAGCCGCTGTAACAGGGGGACGTTTTTCTGCTCCAGCAGCTCCCGCACTCTGGGGATGTGGGAGAGGCCCGTCCCCAGGGATTGCAGCTCCCGGCAGTTGGTGTTGCCGAAGACGATGCGGCCGATGAGCCGCTCCAGGTCGGTGATCTCCCGGAGGGTGTCCAGCAGCTCCTGCCGGGTCACCAGATCGTCCACCAGGGCGGCCACGGCGTTGAGCCGTCCGTTGATCTCCACCGGGGAGAGCAGAGGCCGCTCCAGCCACTGGCGGAGCTTGCGCCCGCCCATGGCCGTTTTGGTCCGATCCAGCACCCACAGCAGGCTCCCCCGCTTCTCCTTGCCCCGGAGGGTCTCGGTCAGCTCCAGGTTGCGCCGGGCGGTGAGATCCAGCTCCATGTACCGCCCCGTCTCATAGTAGTCCAGGGTGCGGAGATAGCTGAGATTGGCCTTCTGCGTCTCGTGGAGATAGCCCAGCAGCGCCCCCGCCGCCTGGATGGCCCAGGGCCGGTTTTGGGGGACGGAGGCCAGCGTCTCGAACTGCTCCTCCGCCTGGGCTCTGGCCTGCTCCGGGAGAAAGCGGTCTCCTCCCGGCTCATAGCAGCAGTTCAGCTTCTCCTGCAAAAAGGTCAGCAGCTCCTCCTGCTCCATGCACCGGGGGGACAGCACCGCCTCCCTGGGGGCGAACCGCCCCAGCTCGTTGAGGACGTGGGGCAGCACGTTCTCCCCGGCGAAGCCGGTGGTGGTCACTGCCCCGGTGGACAGGTCGCAGAAGCACAGCCCCGCCCCGTCCTGCTCCAGGCAGACGGCGGCAAGGTAGTTGTTCCGCCCCTCCTCCAGCATGGAGGCCTCTACCACGGTGCCGGGGGTGACCACTCTCGTCACGTCCCGTTCCACCAGCCCTTTAGCCAGGGCGGGGTCCTCCATCTGCTCGCAGATGGCCACCTTGTAGCCCTTGGCGATGAGCCGGGCCAGGTAGGACTCGTAGGAATGGTAGGGGACGCCGCACATGGGGGTCTGGTCCTCCTGGGGCTTGCCCCGGTCACGGGTGGTCAGGGTCAGATCCAGCTCCTGGGACGCCACCTTTGCGTCCTCGTCGAACATCTCATAAAAATCCCCCAGCCGGAAGAACAGCAGACAGTCCGGATACTGCTCTTTGATTTGCAGGTATTGCTTCCGCATGGGGGTCAGCTCTGCCGCCATTGATTTCTCCTTGTCTAAGTGATATACGGATTCAGTCCAAAACCAGCTCCCCGAACAGCGCCCAGGTGGTGGAGCCGGTGATCTTCGCCTGCTGCCAGGTGCCGATGAGGGCGGCATCGCCGTTTAAGTGTACCAGCCGTCCCCCGTCGGTGCGGGCGGTGAGGGTGTGCCTGCCGTCGTCGTTCTCCCCGTCCACCAGCACCCGCAGGGTTTTGCCCACATAGGCGGCGTGCTTTTCCGCGGAGATGCGGTTTTGCAGGTCCACCAGCCGCTGGAAGTTCCGGTTCTTCTCCTCCCGGCTCATGGGGTCGGGGAGCTTCGCCGCCGGGGTGCCCTCTCGCGGAGAGTAGATGAAGGTGAACAGGGCGTCGTACCGCACCTGCTCCAGCAGGGAGAGGGTCTCCTCAAATTCCTCCGTCGTCTCTCCGGGGAAGCCCACGATAATGTCCGAGGTGAGGACGATGTCGGGGATCAGCGCCCGAAGACGGCGGATTTCGTCCAGATAGGCCGCCCGGTCATAGTGACGGTTCATGGCCTTCAGCACCCGGTCGCTTCCCGCCTGGACGGGGAGGTGGAGGTGAGGGGCCACCTTCTCACACCGGGCCATGGTCTCAAACAGCTTTTGGGAGGCGTCCTTGGGGTGACTGGTCATAAAGCGGATGAGAAAATCTCCCGGAATGGCGTTGACCTGCTCCAGCAGGTCGGCAAAGTCCATGTCCAGCCCCAGATCCTTGCCGTAGGAGTTGACATTCTGGCCCAGGAGGGTGATGTCCTTGTACCCCTCCGTCGCCAGCTGGCGCACCTCGTCCAGAATCAGCTCCGGCGCGCGGCTCCGCTCCCGGCCCCGGACGTAGGGGACGATGCAGTAGGTGCAGAAGTTGTTGCAGCCGTACATGATGGATACCCACGCCTTGAGCTTGCCCTTGTGCACCACGGGGAGGCCCTCAGCGATGACCCCCGGAGAGTCCGGAGTCTCAAAGACACGCTTCTTCTGGTCCATCACCTGGCACAGCAGCTCGGAGAATTTCCACAGCACATGGGGGCCAAAGACCAGGTCCACATGCCGGAAGGACTTTTTGATCTTCTCCGCCATGTGGGGTTCCTGCATGGCACAGCCGCAGAGACAGATGATCTGACTGGGCTTGTTCCGCTTCGTGTGGGTCAGGTGGCCCACGTTGCCCAGCACCCGCATCTCCGCGTGTTCCCGGACGGCGCAGGTGTTGATAACGATGACGTCCGCCTCCTGCTCGTCCTCGGTAAAGCCGTAGCCCATCTCGCTGAGCATCCCCCGGATCTGCTCCGAGTCCGCCTCGTTCTGCTGGCAGCCATAGGTGTCCACCAGGGCCAGGGGCTGAACGGGCAGGCGGGCGTTGTGCTCCATGACCTGCCGCCGAATCTCACGCTGACGCTCCAGCGCCTCCGCCGAAATCAGCACGTCCTCACGTCTCAATGTGGTTCCTCCTCATGCGGCGCACAAATGCCGCCAATTCTCCAGAATAAAAGGATTATAGCACATTTCCCGTCGAGATACAAGGGAGAGATAGGAGGAGCCGCCGAAATCGGTGTAGGTGTTACAATGATGCTTAACAGATAAGAGAAAAAAAGAGTAGCGAATAG
>JAJBTD010000177.1 GCA_020861055.1 Clostridiales bacterium
GGAGAGGCTGTTGATCCGGACTATCAGCGTTTTATCCCCGGTCTGGGGCTGACGGACATCAACGTGCTTCCCCACTACCAGGTGGTCCGGGACAATATTCTGGACGGGCAGCATTTGTTCGAGGATATCACATGTGGAGACAGCTTTGGCAACCGCTTTTTCGCATTGCCTGACGGAAGCTTTTTCCTCTCTGAGTACGGAGAGTGCTGGCTCTTTGGAGAGGGCTACCTGATTAGTGATGGAGAGATTACCCAAATCTGCGCAGATGGCGAGACGCTGCGCATTGAATAACAGTGCAAGGCGCACAGTCCCCGGTTCAGGGGCTGTGCGCCTTGCTCATTCTCTGTGCGGTTCGCTCCGTCACATCTCTCTCCGCCCCTCCAGCGCCCTGGCCAGGGTAGCGTCATCAGCGTATTCCAGGTGGCTCCCCACCGGGACGCCGTAGGCCAGCCGGGTGATCTTCACGCCGAAGGGCTTGAGTAGGCGGCTGATATACATGGCCGTGGTTTCCCCCTCCGTGTCCGGGTTGGTGGCCATAATGACCTCCTGCACCTCTCCTGATGCCACCCGCTGCACCAGCTGGCTGATGCGGAGATCATCCGGCCCTACATGGTTCATAGGGGACAGCACTCCATGCAGGACGTGGTACAGGCCGTTGTACTCCCCGGAGCGCTCCATAGCGATCACGTCCTTGGGGTCTGCCACCACGCAGACAATACTGTGATCCCGTTTGAAGCTGGAGCAGAGGGCGCAGGGGCCCTCCCCTTCCGTCAGGTTCTGGCACACCGGGCAGCAGGTGATGGAGCGCTTGACCTCCAGAATGGCCTGGGCGAAGGACTCCGCCTCCTGATCCGGCAGGTCCAGCACATAAAAGGCCAGCCGCTGGGCGGACTTGGCCCCGATGCCGGGCAGACGGTTGAAATGCTCCACCAGCTGCTCCAGGGCAGGGGGAAGATACTGCATGGTCAGTCGCTCCTTTTTCTGAAAGCCGCCCTGCACTTCACAAAAACGTCACAGGGCATCGATCATTTAGCCATATTCCGGTCATATTTTCCTGCTATTGTCATAGACAGGAACAGCAAGCGGCGGGGCGGCATAGGATGTGATGCGGCCTCCAGCCCCAAAAAATGCCAGGCTGTCCCAACGCCGCTTTCGATAGATGCCCCGACAGCGCTCCTTCTTACCCCCAGAGCGCTGCCGGGGTCACTTTTTATCCGTCGTAGACAGACGAGGTGTTGCACTCCGCCGCGTCGTAGCCGTCCGCCTGGAGCGCGTCCAGGATGGCCCGCTTATGGGTGGCTCCGAAGGCCTCCAGGGTCACCTTCAGCTCCACGCCGTGCTGACGGTTGATGTTGACGAACTGATTGTGCTCCAGCTTGATGATGTTGCCGTTCTGCTGAGCCACCAGCTCCGCCACCCGGAGCAGCTCTCCCGGTCGATCGGGGAGATGCACCGAGAAGGTGAACACACGGCTGCGGTTGATGAGGCCATGCTGGATGATGGAGGCCATGGTGATCACGTCCATATTGCCTCCCGTGAGGATGGAAACCACATTCTTGCCCTTGAAGTCCAGATGCTGAAGGGCAGCGGCGGTGAGCAGCCCGGCGTTCTCCACGATCATCTTGTGCTTCTCGGTCATATCCAGGAAGCAGTTCACCAGCTCCTCATCCTTGACGGTGATGATGCCGTCCAGATACTTCTGGAGATAGGGAAATACCTTGTCCCCAGGAGTCTTGACTGCCACACCGTCGGCGATGGTCTCCACCGTGGGGAGCGTCACCACATGACCTGCCTCCAGACTGGCCTTCATAGAGGCGGCCCCCTCCGGCTCCACGCCGATGACCTTCACATGGGGGTTGAGCAGCTTGGAGAGGGTGGCCACGCCTGCGGCCAGTCCGCCGCCACCGATGGGCACCAGAATCACGTCCACATCCGGCAAATCGGAGAAAATTTCGTAGGCGATAGTGCCCTGACCGGTGGCGATGCGCAGGTCGTTGAAGGGGTGGATGTAGGTCAGGCCCTCCCCCTCGGACATCTCGGCAGCCTTGTCGGCGGCGTCGTCAAAGCTGCTCCCGTGGAGCACCACCCGTGCGCCGTAGCTCTTGGTGTTCTCCACCTTGATGAGTGGGGTGGTGGTGGGCATGACCACGGTGGCGGGTACCCCCGCCTTTTGAGCTGCATAGGCCACTCCCTGGGCATGGTTTCCGGCGGAGGCAGTGATCAGCCCCCGTTCCCGCTCCTCCTTGTCTAACGTGGAGATGGTATAATAGGCGCCCCGGATCTTATAGGCGCCGGTGATCTGCATATTCTCCGGCTTAAAGTAGACCTGATTGCCGCAGCACCGGGAAAAATAGGCAGAGTGGATCAGGTGTGTGTCTCTCAAAACGCCCTGCAACGCCCTGCGGGCATCTCTAAACTCTTCCAATGTCATCATAGCGGACGGATTCCTTCCTTCTGATATTCGGCACGCACACAAATGTGTGCGAAACGCACTCCTGCTATTGTAGCCGTCTCCCGTCGAATTGTCAACTAAGGGCTCTGGTTTTCTCGCCTATGCTAGCGCAGCCACCATCATGGATAGCGCCAAGGCTATCGGCTGGTGGAGCATATAGACGATCAAGCTGTGCCGCCCCACCCAGCTCAGGCCGGGGACCTTTGTTTTCAGCCACTCCGGCGGTCTGCGCAGCAGCAGCCGCCCCAGGAACAGGCCGGTAAGGTAGAGGAAAAACCAGGGGAGCAGAGGAAAATAGTCGCTGGAGGTAAAGCCCGGAGCGGGAAAGCCAAACACCGTCAGCCAGCCGGAGGAGTAGAGCTGCTCCGGCAGCTGAAGCAGCACCTGACCTCCCAGAGAGAGATAACCGCTCTGCACCGTCCGGGTGATGAGAAACAGGAAAAAGCTCACCACCGCCCCCGGAATGGCCGGTATCCGCTCCAGCAGCGGCTTTAGCGCTGTCGCCAGCAGCAGGGCGCACCCCAGCAGCGTCAGCACTCCGTACCAGATCGCCTGCTCCGGCTCGGCGATGAGGGTCACGATCGTCACCACAATGCCGCATCCGTTGAGGCGCAGACCGTTTTTCAGCCGGTGTCCGCTCAGGTTCCAGGACAGTCCGGAGATGAGAATAAATGTCCAGCAGATGCACTGCTGCCAGAGATGGACGGCGGGGATGCTCCGCCAGCCGGGCTGAAAGCCCTGAATGATGAAGACGTCAAACAAAAAGTGATAGGCCACCATATTGACTACCGCCAGTCCCCGGATGCCGTCGAGCAGATGATATCTCTCGCCCACAGGCGCTCCCTCCTTTCCCGCTTCGCAGGATTGCCTTATTATACCATTTTTCCCCGGTATGGTCTATCCCTGTCTTTCCCTTCATAGGCTGTGGGACAAGGGAGGTGCGGTCATGGCCCGAAAATTGATGGCCGGGACAGCCGTCGTGTTTGCCCTGGCTCTCCTGCTCTTTCCCCAGGCGGGAGGCGACGCCGCCCGTTCAGGGCTGGCCTTGTGCGGAGAGGTGATCCTTCCCGCCCTATTCCCCTATTTTGTGCTGTCCAATCTGGCTGTCCGGCTGGGGCTTGGGCAGCGGCTGGCAGAGCTGTTCGACCCGGTGATGGAGCCGCTCTTTCATGTGAGCGGTGCGGGGAGCGCCGCCCTGGCCCTGGGCATTCTGGGGGGCTACCCGGTGGGAGCCGGGACAGACCGGACGCTGCTGGAGGAAGGGCAGCTCTCCCGGGAGGAGGCCCAGCGGCTGCTCTGTTTCTGCAACAACTCCGGCCCCGCCTTTATCCTGGCTGTGGCGGGGAACGCTGTCTTTGGCAGCGCCGCTGTCGGCATTTTTCTGCTGGTCGTCCACATCGTATCAGCGCTGGCCGTGGGGATGCTCCTGCGCGGAGCGCCGCTATCCTCCTCAGGCAGACGTCGTCGGAGAGATCCGCCGCCCGCGTCCGCAGCTTCTCTGCTGCCTCAGGCGGTAAAGCAGGCCCTGAACGCCTCTCTCCAGGTCTCCGCCTATGTGGTCCTGTTCAACATCGTCATCGGGCTGCTACAGGCGCTTCCCTGGCCTGCGACTATTTCGGGTTCTCTCCTGTCCCCCCTCTTATCGGGACTGCTGGAACTGTCCAACGGGGTCTGCGCACTGGAGCCGTGGTCCCGTTCGGCCCTGGGACTGGCCGTCTGCGCCTTTCTGCTGGGCTGGGGCGGACTATCCGTCCACTGTCAGACCGCCGCCCTTCTGGACGGCTCCGGTCTTCGGCTGGGGCCTTACCTGGGGGCCAAGCTGCTACAGGGAACGCTCTCTGCCGGGCTGGCGCTGGCGGGTGCGCAGCTGATGCCGGAGCTGCTCCCCGCCGCTCTGACCGGACAGGGCGTCGATCTGTTCGCCCTCCTTCCCCTGTCTGTGGGGACAGGCGCTGCCCTCTGGCTGGGAGTGATCCTTTTACTGACAAAAAAGGGTGGAAAAAGCCGGTGTGAGCGAGTATAATGAAGGGGTCAAAGACGTATCATCACCAGAAAAGAGGAATTTTCCATGCTGTTTCGAGAGCACATCGAGCCCCGCTGTATCTACTGCCAGCACGGCACCGCTATTGCAGAGGATACGGTGGTTTGCCTGAAAAAGGGGGTCATGTCCGGCGGCGGAAGCTGCCGTGGTTTCGCCTATGACCCCTTCAAGCGGGTGCCTGTCGCCCCTGCTGACCCGGATTTTTCCAATCTGGACGACGCCGACTTCTCCCTGGCCGTGGAGGAGGACGGGACTGACTGACCTTCTCTGCGCATATTTTCCCTTCTTCTGAACCATAGTAATCCCGTGGGAGCCGCAGGCTGCTGTCCTGCGGCTCCCGCCCGTGATATCGACAAAGGAGGGAATACGGATGTTGGATAAGATTGCTCTGATTCTGAGCATCATCGGCGGTATCAACTGGGGGCTGATCGGTCTGTTTCAGTTTGACCTGGTCGCCTTTCTGCTGGGAGGCTCCGGAAGCATCCTCAGCCGGATCGTCTACGTTCTGGTGGCCGTGGGCGCGCTGTGGTGTATCTCGCTGCTGTTCCGGGACACAGACACCGCCCGGACCGAGGCCGCAGGCTGACCTGGCACAATCAAACCCCTACCGCCGCAGCGGTAGGGGTTTTGATTATACACAGTCCGAGGATTATCCAGCACTCACTGGGCGGGATTCAAATAGCTGTCGATGGCGGCAGCGGCCTTCTTGCCCGCGCCCATAGCCAGGATGACGGTAGCGGCTCCGGTGACGGCGTCGCCGCCGGCAAAGACACCCTCTCTCGTAGTGGAGACGGTGTCCTCCCCCACCACCAGGCAGCCCCGGCGGTTGGTCTCCAGACCGGGGGTGGTGGAGCGGATGAGGGGGTTGGGGCTGGTGCCCAGGGC
>JAJBTD010000083.1 GCA_020861055.1 Clostridiales bacterium
CCACGGTGGCGATGGGAGAGACCTCCCGGATACCGGGGATCGCCCCCGGCTCCTCCGGGGCGACGGTCACCAGCCGGACCAGGCCGCCGCTGGCGTCGTTGAGCCGCCGGAACATGGCCGCATCCGGGGCGTGGAGATTGTCCGCATTCTGAGCGCCCCGCTTGGCGTAGCACAGGAACGGCCCCTCCAGGTTGACCCCCGCCACCTTCGCCCCGTTTTCGGGACGGACAAAGCTCCGGACGGCGTGCATGGCGCGGGTCAGCTCCGGCTCCCTGAGGGTCATGGTGGTGGGACACCAGGAGGTGACCCCTCCGGCGGCATAGTACCGGGAGAGACGGACCAGCCCCTCCGGGCTGCCGTCGCTGGCGTCCTCGCCTACCGCTCCGTGGGTGTGGATGTCGATGAGGCCCGGAATGACATAGCACCCCGCACCGTCCTCGTCGCCGGGGCCGGTCACGGCGGGGCCTGCGGCGATGACACGGTCTGTAAACTCCACGCCGCCGTCCACAAAGACGCCGTCCAGGAATATTTTGGCGTTGGTGATGCGCATATAGGCCACTCCTTTCGGCAAATCCGCTAAACGTTCGCTTTTTACTTCTTTCGTTCTCCCTCAGTCGCCTTGCGGCGACAGCTCTACCGCTTTGCGCCACTTCGCCTCAAAGAGGGAGCCAAGGGAAAATTCGCCTTGCCTCTGTCGTACCTATATCATACGCAAAAAGAGGCCGGGATGCAAGGGGCAAATTAAAATTATTTTCACTGACGGAGAAAATTTTCAGAAAAGAAAAATCTTCCTGTTCCATGATTGAAAAAGTTTTTCACTAATGTTATAATAGGGATAACCATCCGGAGCGGCACGGCGCAAGGCGGCGCTGTTCAACGACACGCAGGATAAAACGAAAGGATGAGGTCAACATGGACAAAAACGCATTTCTGGCACGGCACCAGTGGGTCAGGGACGAGCTGAAACGCAGCGTGGACTTCTGGCTCAAATACGGCATGGATCGGGAGCACGGCGGCGTATATACCTGCATTGACCGGACGGGCAAAATCTACTCCACCGACAAGAGCGTTTGGATGCAGGGCCGGTGCGGCTGGATCTATGCCTATCTCTGCACCCAGTACGGCCAGCGCCCGGAGTGGCTGGAGGCGTCCCGCTCTTGTCTGGACTTTCTGGAGGAGCACTGCGTCAACCACGGCGCCGGAGGGCGGCTCTACTTCACCGTCACCGGCGACGGCAGGCCCCTGCGCCAGCGCCGCTACTGCCACTCTGAAAACTTCTATACCATCGCCAACGCCGAGTATTACGCCAACACCGGCGACGCTGTCCGCATCCAGCGGGCCCGCCGGGCCTATGATATGGTTTACAACCTGAACCACGGCTTGATCAAGGACCCCACCGGCCTCGGCCCCAAGACCATCCCGGAGACCCGCGCCAGCCGGGCCTTTGGCGACCCCATGATCTATCTGAACGTCACCACCATTATGCGCCGCTGCGACCCGGAGAACAAGGACCTCTACGACCGGCGGGCCCAGGAGTGCGTGGATGAGATTTTGAAATACCACTACAAGCCGGAGCTGAAGTGCGTGCTGGAGACGGTTGGAGTCAACGGCGAGTTGCAGACCGACACCACCGCCGGGCGGGTGGTCAATCCCGGCCACGACATCGAGGGCAGCTGGTTCCTGGAGGAGCAGGCCAACTACACCGACGACGACTCTCTCCGCCAGGTGGCCCGGAACATCTTCCACAACGCCATCAATGCCGGATGGGATGAGGAGTACGGCGGACTGCTCTATTTCATCGACTGCATGGGCTGCCCCCCGGAGGCCTACGAGCACGACATGAAGCTCTGGTGGCCCCACAACGAGATTTTGATCGCCTCCATGATGTTCTACCGGGATACCGGGGACGAGCAGTATCTGGACTGGTTCAACAAGACCGCCGACTATGCGGAAGAGCATTTCGCGGACCCGGAGTACGGCGAGTGGTACGGCTACCTCCGCCGGGACGGATTGCCCACCATGCCCGCCTGCAAGGGCAGCACCTTCAAGGGCCCCTTCCATGTGCCCCGCTGCCTGACCACCCTGGACAAGCTCATGGACGAGATCGAGGCCAAATGGTGATCTCACTGCCCAGAGCGCCGCAAATGCACAGCACCCACAAGGGAGGTATCCAATGACGCCCCAGCAGCCGACGGCAGAAACCAATATCTTCGCCTATATCAGCAGCAGCTATCACAATTTCACCACAGCGGAGCGCAAGGTGGCCGACTATGTGCTCAGCCACAGCACCGAGGTACAGTATATGTCCATCTCCGAGCTGGCAGAGGAGTGCGGCGTGGCGGACGCCACCGTCTCCCGGTTCTGCCGGCAGCTGAAGCTGAAGGGCTACAACACCTTCAAGCTGGCGCTGGCCAAGGCCACCGTGGCCGAGCAGGGGAGCCCTGTTCCCGTCCTGGAGGGACAGGAGGGGAACATCGGCCCGGAGGACAGTCTGTCCGACCTGTGCCGCAAGATCTACGCCGCCCAGACCGCCGCCATCGGGCAGAGTATGTCCCTCATGCGGCCGGAGACGGTCACGAAGGCGGTGGATCTGCTCTGGAACGCCCAGCGGGTCTACTGCATGGGTCAGGGCGGCTCCCTGATCCTGTCCTGGCAGGCGGCCCATCTGTTCTCCACCGTCTCCCCCAAGTTCCACTTTTCCCAGGACTCCCACCTCCAGGCCACCGCCGCCGCCCTGCTCACCGAGCAGGACGCCATCCTGTTTTTCTCCTACTCCGGCTCCACCAAGGACATCTCGGAGCTGATGGGACTGGCCAAAAAGCGGGGGGCGAAGATCGTCCTCATCACCCGCTTCGCCAAGTCCCCCGGAGCGGCCTGGGCCGACGTGGTGCTCCAGTGCGGCTCCTTTGAAGGCCCCCTCCAGCTCAGCAGCATCCCGGCGGAGATGGCTCAGCTGTATGTGGTGGACGTGCTCTACAACGAGTTTGTCCGCCGCGACCCGGAGACCGCCCGGAAAAACCAGGAGCTGATCGCCGAGGCCCTGGCCGAAAAGCACCTCTGACCCCTGCCCGGACCGGTCAGGATTTTATGTTTCAGTGAGGCAGACAGCTATGTTCCGACAAGTATTTGACCCCAACAATCTGGTTTGGCGGTTCGTCAGCAGGTGTGTGGACCTTGTGGGGCTGAGCCTGTTCTGGGCGGCCCTGAGCCTGCCCGTTATCACCGTCGGCCCCGCCACCGCCGCCCTGTACTACACAGTGGTCAAGACCTTCCGCCACGGGGAGGACGGCGCCTTCGGCATCTACTGGCGGGCCTTTGTGCAGAACCTCCGCCGGGGCATCCCCGCCACCCTGATCTTCATTCCTGTGCTCCTGCTCGTATTCTACGGCTATGCGGTCATGCACGCCAACGCCACCAACGACCTGGGAGTGGTGATGTTCGTGGCCTACTATGTGGCCCTGGTCGTCCCCATCGGGCTGTTCTGTTACCTGTTTCCCGTGATGGGGCGGTTCGACCTGACGCTGAAGGAACTGTTCCGCACCTCCTTCGCCCTGTGCCTCCGGCACCTGCCCACCACCTTCATCCTGGTGCTGCTGGTGGTGGAGCTGGTGATCTTCGTGCTGGAAAGATGGTGGCCCATCTTCTTTGTGCCGGTGGTGACGGCGTTCCTGTTCTCCCTGTTTCTGGAGCGCATCTTCCCCAAATATCTCAGCGAGGAGGAGCGGGCCGTTCTGGAGGACCGCCTTCCGGAGGACGAGGAGGACTGATTTTCACCACAGAATATGCTTGCTCCTGTCCCCGCCCGGCGGTATAATGGTGGCAGAGAAAGACTGAAAAGGGAGGACGCTCCTATGGCATACACGAAACTCTCCGCCGCCGTGGTGGGAAAGAAATACCGCTCCGCCATCGCCGCCTACCGCCGCCAGCTGTCGGACGGCAGTCTCCGCCTGAGCTTTGAGCAGGAGGCGGACGCCTATTTCCGCCGCTGCGCCCTGGGCATCTGGGCCGCCGGGGGCGGCGAGCTGACGGACAACCATGTGGACGCCTACAACGCCATCTGCTCCGGGACGAACCGCCCCGCCCAGGTGCTCTATCTGGAACTGTGCGCCGCCGTATCCACCGCCCCCGACTTCCAGCCCCCCGGCTTTTTCAGCCAGCTCATGGCCGCCGACCGGGGCGCGGGCCGGGACCGGACGGGCCAGTTCTGCGAGTTGAGCCAGCTGGTCTTTCTCCTGCTGGCCGCCGTCTATGACGGGCTGAACACCGCCGCCGCCGACTGCGCCCGCGCCTATGCGGAACGTCTCCGCCAGGCAGCGGGACAGCCGCCCAGAGCGCCCCGCTCCCCCGGAGACGACGGAGCGCCCGACCATAGCGGCGCCGCGAAAAACGCCGCCGACGCCTCCGCCCAGGACGGGACGGACGCCAAGGCGGAGCAGGAGGCCCAGCCGGAGGAGCCTCAGCCCACCCTGGAGGAGCTGATGGAGGAGCTGGACAGTCTGTGCGGTCTGGAAAAGGTGAAGAAGGACGTGCGCAGTCTGGTGAACCTGGTCAAGATCAGGAAGCTCCGGGAGGAGCAGGAGCTGCCCGTCCCCGCCATGAGCCTCCATCTGGTATTCATGGGCAACCCCGGCACCGGAAAGACCACCGTGGCCCGGCTGCTGGCGGGCATCTACCGGGCCATCGGGGTACTGCCTAAGGGCCAGCTGGTGGAGGTGGATCGCTCCGGCCTGGTGGCGGGGTATGTGGGCCAGACGGCCATCCAGACCCAGAAGGTGCTCCAGTCTGCCATGGGCGGGGTGCTGTTCATCGACGAGGCCTATTCCCTGGCCAGTCAGCCGGGAAGCAACGACTTCGGCCAGGAGGCCATCGACACCATCCTCAAGGCCATGGAGGACCACCGGAAGGATCTGGTGGTCATCGTGGCGGGATACTCCAACCTGATGATGAAATTCATCCACTCCAACCCCGGCCTGGAGTCCCGGTTCAACAAGTATATCTACTTCGACGACTACACCGGCCCGGAGCTGGAGAGCATCTTCCTCTCCGTCTGCCGGAAGAACGGCTACCAGGTGGAGGACCCATTGAAGGAGCGGCTCCCGGCCTTCTTCCAGACCCTCTACGACGAGCGGGACGAGAACTTCGGCAACGCCAGAGAGGTCCGCAACCTGTTTGAAAAGCTGGTGTCCATCCAGTCCGACCGGGTGGCCCAGCTGGAGCAGCCCACACGGGAGGATCTCATGACCATCACCTGCGCCGCCGTTGACCCGGCGGCGCAGGAGGACGCATAAAAAGTTTTCAGGGGACGCCCCGCAAGGCGCGCCCCCTGATGAT
>JAJBTD010000202.1 GCA_020861055.1 Clostridiales bacterium
AGGTGTGGCTCAACCTCCTGGACAACGCCATCAAGCACTCCGCGGAGGGCGGGGGCATCCGTGGGGGGTTGCAGTCCGAATCCGACTGGGTAACGGTGTCTGTGGCGGACGACGGAGACGGTATGACCGAGGAGATTCAGAAGCACATCTTTGAGAAGTTCTATCAGGGGGACTGCTCCCACTCCGACGAGGGCAACGGCCTGGGGCTGGCCCTGGTCAAGCGCATCGTGGAGATGTGCCACGGCTCTGTCGAAGTGGAGAGCGCCCCCGGAGAGGGCGCCTGCTTCCGGGTATGGCTCCCCAATGAGATTCCATCCTGAGATCGTTTTCCCTCCCCTTCCCGCTGCGACAGCACAAGCCTCCTCTCTTCACAAAACGTTCTCAATTTTCTCACAAAAACTTCATCCACTCGTTCCGCCGGTCTGCTATACTTCTCATTGTCAGGAACGAAGCTTTCAACAAACATCCTCCTTTCTTTTCTCTCTTTTTTCTCTCAACCCACAGCCCGACAGGTATTTTCCTGTCGGGCTGTGGGCGTTTCAGTATACGGCTGCAAAGCAAAATCCAGGGTCAGGCCGTCCACACCGGACGTCTGACCCTGGCTGTCTGTCGATTCTGTTTTCCGTGTGGGAGGACTTACAGCGCCTCCGCCGCCCGATTCAGGGCGCTCTCGATAACACGGTCCATATCGTAATATATGTACTCCCCCAGGCGGCCGCCGAAGAGGACCTTGCCCTCCCCATCGGCCAGCGCCTTGTATTGCCGGTACAGCGCGCTGTTGCGCTCGTCGTTGACAGGATAATAGGGCTCATCCCCCGGCTTCCATTCGGAGCTGTACTCCCGGCTGATGACCGTCTTGGGCAAATCGTTCCCGTTCTCATCCTTGCCGAACTCGAACCACTTGTGTTCGATGATGCGGGTCCAGGGAGTCTCCCGGTCGGTGTAGTTGACGGCGGCGTTGCCCTGGAAGTTGGGCATATCCAGCAGCTCCGTCTCGAACCGGACGCTGCGGTACTCCAGATAGCCCAGCCGGTAGCCGAAATAGGCGTCGATGGGGCCGGTATAGACCACCTGTTTCGCCAGCGCGTCCAGGTTTGCCTTGTCTGCCAGGTAGTCCGTGTTCAGCCGGACCTCGATGCCCTCCAGCAGTCGCTCCACCAGGCCGGTATAACCTCCAATGGGAATGCCCTGATAGAGCGCATTAAAGTAGTTGTTGTCGAAGGTCAGCCGCACAGGCAGGCGCTTGATGATGAAGGCGGGCAGGTCCTTGCAGTCCCGGCCCCACTGCTTCTCCGTGTAGCCCTTGACCAGCTTTTCAAAGATGTCCCGGCCCACCAGGGAGATGGCCTGCTCCTCCAGGTTGCGGGGGGTGCCGGTAATCTCCCGGCGCTGCTCCTGGATTTTGGCGGCGGCCTCCTCCGGCGTCACCACACCCCACATCTTGTTGAAGGTATACATATTGAAGGGCATGGAGTACAGCTCACCCTTGTAGTTGGCCACCGGTGAGTTGGTGAAGCGGTTGAAGTCCGCATATTGGGTGACATAATCCCAAACCCGTTTGCTGTTGGTGTGGAAGATGTGTGCACCGTAGACGTGAACGTTGATGCCCTCTGCCCGCTGGGTATAGATGTTCCCGGCGATGTGGGGCCGCTTGTCGATGACCAGGCAGGTCTTTCCCGCCTTTACCGCCTCTCTGGCAAATACGGCCCCGTACAGTCCGGCGCCAACGATGAGATAATCGTACATTGCGTGCTCTCTCCTTCTTCAGTATCAGATCGGTCAGCCAAAATACCTGTCGTTTCGAAAATTATAGCATAACGGCCCCCCGGTGTCAAAAGCAAACTGACCGATGCCCTCACGATCAGATTCGCCGCTCGATCAGCATCCGAAGCTGCTGCTGCCAAATAGCGCACTCCCCGGCCAGCTCGTGAAACAGTCCCCACAGGTTTCCGTCCGGCATCCGACGCTCCGTCGCCCGGTAGAACGCCTCTGCCCGGCGCATCCGAAAGAACAGGCTGCGGCAGCTCTCCAACAGGCCGGATGGATCCCCTAGCATCCCCGTTTCGACAGGCAGGAATCGAACACCAGTTTCCAAAAACAACGCCGCAGAGAGCCGGCGCGCCTGGCTCACACAGCCCTCCGCCATTTTCCACAGCTCCGGCCAGCGCCGACAGGCCGCCGCCCGATCCAGGGATTGGGTCACCGCCTGTCGAAGAATGTCAGCGATATTGGGGTCTCCCGCCGCTGCGGTTGCCATGGATATGGGAGCATTGGGCAGAACCGGACTTTCCGTTTCCCCCGCCTGCACCCGCTGCCATACCCGGCGAAACCGCTCCGCCTCCGCCTGAATGCTTTGTTTCTCCTCCATGTTCTTCCCTCCTGTTTTCTCCATTCTATTCCATGAGGGCTCAGAGGGTCACAGGCATACTCCCGACAGGAATATCAGCGCCGCACTGTTACAAGTCTGCAAAAATATGGTATACTGTCTCTGTTCAAACAGCCGAACGTTCAGGAAAGGAGCCATTCATGCCGAAAACCGTTCTCATCACCGGCGCCTCCCGTGGCATCGGAGCCGCCGCCGCCCTTGCCTTTGGCCGCCAGGGCTGGCAGGTGGGCGTCAACTACCTTCACAGCAAACATCAGGCGGAGGAGGTCTGCCTGGCCGTCCGGGAGGCCGGAGGGTCGGCTGTCCCCATTCGTGCGGATATTTCTCTTCCGGAGGAGGCAGGATATCTGGTAGAGACTGCCCTTTCCGCCTTTGGAGGGCTGGACGCCCTGGTATGCAACGCAGGCATTGCTCTGCCCCAAATGCTGCTCACTGACGTCACCGACGACCAGTGGCGGGCGCTGTTCGCCGCCGACGTGGACGGGGTATTTTATATCTGCCGGGCGGCGCTGCCCCACTTTGTCCGGCAGAAAGCGGGTTCCATTGTCACCCTCTCCTCCATGTGGGGCCAGACCGGCGGCTCCTGCGAGGTCGCCTATTCCGCCGCCAAGGGGGCAGTGATCGCCTTCACCAAGGCCTTGGCAAAGGAGGTCGGCCCCTCCCACATCCGTGTCAACTGCGTCTGCCCAGGGGTCATCCAGACAGACATGAACGCCCACCTATCCCCGGACGACCTGGAGGCACTCCGGCAGGAGACTCCCCTGGAGCGTCTGGGCAGTCCGTCGGACGTAGCGGAGGCGATCTATTTCCTCTGCTCCCCTCAGTCCCGGTTTGTCACCGGTCAAATCTTGGGAGTCAACGGCGGGATGGTCATCTGACCTTATAAAAAATGATAAATCTGGCATTTGAAACAGGGCCAGTTTGCTGGTATCATAGAGCTGTCCTTAAGGAAGAAATCAAAACAGATTGGAAGGATTCCTATGAAACAGACCTTTTCTACCCGTAAGCTGGCCTATCTGGGCCTGATGACCGCACTGGTCTTTGCCAGCAACTATGCCCGCATCGTCCTGCCCGTCTCCATCGGGGGAAATACCGCCTTTACACTGGCCAACATCGTCTGCGCCCTGTGCGGCCTGCTGCTTGGCCCGGTAGGTGGGCTGGCCTCCGGTCTCGGCTCCGCCCTGTACGATCTGACCAACCCTCTCTATGCCGCCGAATGTTGGATCACCTTTCTGACCAAGGGCGCTCTGGGTCTGGTAGCGGGAATTGTGGCCTTTGCCCTGCTGAAAAAGAATGAGGACCGTCTCTATGCCAAATATCTCACCGGCTCCATCGCAGGCTGCGCCACCTATTATGTCCTGTACTTTCTCAAGACCTTCCTGATCTCCGGTCTGTTTGCAGAGGAGGGCTCCGCCGCCCTGGGACTGACCGCCATTGTCTCCAAAATTCCCGCCTCCGTCTTTAACGCCGTCATCGCCATCGTCGTCGCCCCTCCCCTAGCCATCGCTCTGAAAAAAGCCCTGGAAAAGAGCGGTCTGGGACTGGACGCCAGACGAAAGGCCGCCTGATCCCGCGCCAAAAGCAGCAATACCCGCCAGCTATCAGATAAAGCTGGCGGGTATTGCTGTTTCATAGGGCTCATACGTCCAAATTGACAGGGATCTCCAGTCCCAGATAGGCGAACAGGTACTCCACTGCAGCCATGTCCGCCTCGCTCATCTCTGAAGGAGTGAGTTCAAGGTCGATCACCGTGTAATAGTCGCTGTCTACCAGAGGCAGAGCGATCTGAATCTCCACGATTGGCTCGCTGTAGTCGTCCTCTCGGTAGCTGAAGCCCTGGGCCACAGCGCCGGTCCCGGTAGATGAGGTAGACAGTTCGGACAGATCCTCCACCAAGAGGTACCCAGACATGATATAGATATCGTAAATGTCATACACACTCTCAGTCAAAAATATCTGTAGTCCTTCGGTTCCCTTCTCATCGGCCGTGACCGTCTCATACCAGCCAGTTCCGGACAGAGCCAGGTCAGTGACCTGGCTGCCTGCACCGTCCATGCTGGTGACAGCAGCTCCGATATAGCTCTCCAGAATGGGAACAGTCAGTGCCCCGTCCTCTTCTCCGGGATAAAACTGGATGGTCAACAAGCCGTCGCATTCCGCCACTGAACTGGTCTCCAGCTCATCCCGCTCAACGGTGTTTTCTGACTCAATGGCTTCGAGGTAACTCTGCGCTTCCTCCCCTTCTAGTACCACGCCGTCCAGCAGATAGCCAATGTAGGTGTTGGAAAGGCTCACCAGGTAATAGACCGTATCACGATAATAGCCAAACTCCATTGCACTCTCCGGCTCGTCTATCGTCAGCGCCTCATCCATGGGCGTCAGCGTCAGGGACCAGGCGTCCGTCTCATTGACCAGCATCGCCGCCCCATAACTCGTCTCATTGTGGGAGAGCTCCAGAATGACCGATTCCAGCGTGAAGGTCTCCTCCTCGGCTGTCTCCTCATCCTCTGCTGTCTCCTCGTCTTCTGCCGTCTCCTCGTCCTCCTCTTCCGTCTCATCCTCGGCAGTATCGCTGATATCCTCCACCTCGTCTTCTGTACTGTCGGAGGAATAGTCCTCTCCGTATAAATACTCCGTCAGGGCAGACCAATAGCTCTCAAAGAGCGCATCCCCATCCATCTGAGTCGCCAGCATCAGATCGTTTTCCAGATCGGTCATGGACAAAAAGCCCTCCTCATAGGCGTCCGTTTCGTCCACCATCCGGGTAACGATCTCGGTGAGCGTCTTGTCCAGGGTGCTGCCGGACAGGGAGAGCCGGTAGCCGTCCCCCTGAGCGGAGATGCTCTTTTTCAGCGTATCCTTGCTGTCCTCCCAGAGTTGGCTCAGCAGTTCATCCCAGCCCGGAATACCCTCCCAGAAGTCCCCCGGCCAGGTATAG
>JAJBTD010000154.1 GCA_020861055.1 Clostridiales bacterium
GAAAGTTGTCCTTTCTTCTTTCCCTAAGTGTAAAGTATGATTGACGAACCTACAGAAGTTATCCGAAAAACAGCCCGTGCGCAGAGCGGTTTTCCCGCTCTGCGCACGGAGGTCGTTTCGTTTCGGATTCAGTTGGCAGACGAGCGCCCGACGGTAACCTGCCATTTGCTGGGCTTTCCGTCTCTGCGGAAGGGGAAAATACCCTTTTCCGGCTTGTAATAGGTCACCTGGCTCTCCTCATAGTCTGGGTGATCGCCGGTCTTCTCCTCGGCGGGGTAGCCGAAGGCGATGATCGAGTGAGGCGTCACGGTCTCCGGCAGGGAGAACAGCTTTTTCTGCGCCTCCACCCGCTCCATCTGGGGCCAGGTGCCCAGCCACACGGAGCCGATGCCCAGGCCCTGGGCAGCCAGGATCATGTTTTGCCCGGCGATGGCCCCGTCGATCACCCAGTACTCCTTCGCCGGGGGGAAGGCTCGCTCCAGGTCGCCCAAAATCAGGATACCCACGTCGCAGCGGCGGAGGGGCTCCGCCGGTCCGCCGTTGGCGTCCGCCATCCGGTTGAGCATCTCCCGGTCGCGGACGACGATAAATTTCCAGTCTCTCGTATTGGCGCAGCTCGGCCCGGTCATCCCCGCTCGGAGGATGGTGTGCAGATCCTCCTGTGAGATATGCTCTTTCGTGTACCGGCGGATGCTTCTCCGGCTCAGTACGCCCTCTGTCAGTTCCATCTGTCTCAGCTCCTTTTTCTGTCTCATGATCGGTCACAGGCCGCCGGCTCCGCGCCGCAGATCATCTCCTTGATGGCCTCCACCGCAATGCTCTGGGGGCGGGTCCTGTCCTCCAGGAGTACGATCCTCCGCTCCGGGATCGCCTCCTCCAGCTCGATCTGCCGCACCCGGTCGTGGGCCAGTGCGAGGGCGGCGTACTTCTCCGGGACGAAGCCCACCCCCAGGTTATGCTCCACCGTCTGTAGCACCTGGTCCATGGTAGTCACCTCCACATCCGGCCGGAACCGGACGTTGTGGGAGAGGAACAGCAGCTGATAGTGCTCATAGGTGCTGCTCCCGCTGTCCATGCTCACCAGAGGGTAGTCGGTCAGCTCCGCCAGCCGGTGCCGCTGTTGGGTCAGATGGTAGAAGCTGGGGCCGCCCACCAATATCTCCCGGAAGGAGAGCAGGGCCGTCTCCCGCAGATTCTGCCCGTGGCTCACGGGGGTGGTGGCCACCGCCAGCTCGATCTGCCCGCTCTCCAGGGCGTCGCTGGCCTGTGGGGTAAACTGGTTGATGATGCGCAGCCGGACGCCGGGATACTGCCGGTGAAAGGCGGTGAGCCGGTCCAGGAGCAGCAGCCGGAGGGCGGTCTCGCTGGTGCCGATGGTGACGACGCCCTGCTCCAGACTGCAATCCTTCTGCAGCTCCTCCTCCCCCATGCGCAGCTGCTCCACTGCCAGGGCCACGTGGGAGTACAGCCGCTCCCCCTCCGGGGTCAGGGAGATGCCCCGGTTGGAGCGGACGAACAGCTTGCAGCCCAGCTCATGCTCCAGATTATTCATGCAGCGGGTGATGTTGGGCTGGTTGCTGCCAATGGTTTCGGCGGCGTGGGTGAAGCTCTTCTGTTGGGCCACAAAGTAAAAAATGCGGTAATAATCATAGGTAGCAGCCATATGGCACCTCCCAGACGGTTCCGGAAACCGCCTCTGCTCCCATGATAGGCCGGAATTCAGGGAACGTCAAGCCCCTTTTCTCCGTCCGTCACGTCCGGGCCAGCTCTCTCCGGGAGGCCCAGTAGGTCGGAGCGGACCCGTAGACCGCCCGGTGCATCCCTCCCGCCAGCAGCAAGGCGCAGACCACGTCCAGCACCGAATGCTGCTTGAGGAATACGGTGGACAGGAGGATCAGCACAGCCAGAACACCGCTGGCCCGGTAGATGGCCGGATGGCTCTGTTCCAGTCCGCAGCGGGTCAGAGCGGCCTGAACGGTCAACGTGGCGTAGGCGTGGATGCTGGGGCAGACGTTGGTGCTGGTGTCCACCGCCCAGACCTGGCTCACCAGCCAGGTGAAGACGTTCTTCTCCGGGTCGATGGAGGGCCGGAGGTTCAGTCCCGTGTGGAAAAAGGTGTACAGCGTCAGGCAGACCGTCATCCCCCCAAAGAGCATGGCCGCGAAGCGGTAGTACGCTCCCCTGGGGCGTCTGAGCAGCAGCCAGGCCACCGCCGCCCCCACATAGAAGAACCACAGAAGGTACGGGACGACAAAGTATTCGCAGAAGGGGATCAGCCGGTCGATGGGCAGCTGTATGATGAGACAGTCCCTGGTGCTCCGGCCCTCCAGCAAGGTAAACCAGGGGAGGTACAGGGCAAAATAGGAGAGCGTCCAGATCTGTGGGTACGTCCGGACGAACCGTTTGACGGCATTCATTTGGTATCCACCTCTCATTATCCTCCCGAAGTATTCGGAAGGACAGGGACGGCCCGAACCGTCCCCGTACAATTTTACCGGGCGGCGGTACCCTTCCGCCCGATTGAGGGACATGATACACCAAGGAACCGATTATTTCATGAAAAGTTCTCTTAATTTTTTCTTAATTAGACATTTTTCCTTTTCTCTTTCTCCGCATTCATCTCGTCAGCAGCGCCGTCCAGGTATTCACCCCGCAGACCCCGTCCACGTCCAGTCCCTGGGCTTTTTGATAGCTCCGGATCGCCGCAACGGTCTTTGTGCCGCATTCCCCGTCCACAGTCAGCCCGGCGCTGTTCTTCCCGTTGAGCAGGCTCTGGAGGCTCTTCACCTGTGCTCCGCTGCTGCCCTTCCTGATGGTATTTAATGTGCTCACGTCAAACCCTCCTGTCGCTGTAGTCGCGCTGGCGATAGTCTCCGCCCCGGTGAACCACCCCTCCTTTTTCGTCCCGGTCAGCCGGTTCAGGTCGCAGCTCCCGGAGACGCCGGGACAGCTCCCCTGGCTGGTGTACTGGTGCAGGTCCGCCCCGCTGTGGGCTGGGTAGCTGCTGCTGTAGCTGCCGTCGTTCTGGCCATAGCGGGCCTCCCACCATGCAGTACCCTCTCCCCGCCCGGCGATCACGCTCCTGTAGGTGTTGTACTGGGCGTACATGGTATAGATCATACACCTGCCGCCCAGCCCCTCCAGGTAGTCCAGAGCGGCTTTGACGTCCGCCGCCGTGTTTCCCGCCTCTACGTCCAGCACATAGCCTCGGAAGTAGTCACCCACAAGGCCCTTGCAGGTGGAGACAAGGTACTTTGCCTGTTCCAGTTCGTTCCCCAGGTTCAGATAAGCGTAGAGCCAATAGGGAATCCGGTTCTCCTCACAGCCCTGGATAAATTCCGGCAGGGTTGTGTCAACGTATCCAGTGCCCTGGGTGGCCTTAGAGATGAGAAACGGGCAGCTGCCTCTGACCCTGCTCCAGTTCTCTACCGGGTGGTGGTGGCTGATGTCGGGATAAAAATGCATACGCTTTCGCCTCCTATCAAGATATACAGGGCTGCGGGCAAGAACATTCCGCCGCCCCGAATGCAGATATCCCATTCTATCAGAGTCGCAGCCATTCTGACAGGCAAAAGCTCTGTTTCCCGGACGAATTGGAGGATATTCCCCCAGTAAATTGCATTTTTGGCGCATACAGGGATACAAAAGGCACAGGATGGCAGAGAAAAAGCAGCCCCCGGTACCAAAACACCGGAGGCTCCCGAAAAAGGTTTGACAAGCCACGACTTTGCGGTTATACTGTAAACAGAACAAGGGTGCTGTCCGGCAACGGCTGGCCCCAAGTTGCTAGTTACAGAAGTAACCGCCTGCCTGGAACGCTGGGGCGGTTACTTCTTTTTTGCCTGTAAGACCAGGCTGATAACGCCAATGATGACAAGACAAAGCTGAAATACTTCGGATGTACTCATCGGGCAGCCCCCTCTCCTGCAATCAGGGGGCAAAAGAAGCTGCCCCCGTGAAGGGGGTCAACCGCCACCGTATTGGACAGCACCCAGCCCTTTGGGGGCCAGTGACAGGGTAACACAACTTTAGACAGATTGCAAGGAAAATCCTCCCCCAGTGTCGCAGCACAGAAGGAGACGCGCAAGAAACAACCCCCGGTCCCATCTCTGAAACCGGGGGTTAGGTACGCAGAAGGAGGGATTTGAACCCTCGCGACGGTTGCCCGCCCTACACCCTTAGCAGGGGCGCCTCTTCGACCTCTTGAGTACTTCTGCAAGTCGAAAACCACCAAGGGAAATGCAATTGTAAATGAGAAGAGAGAAGAACGGAGAGAGTGGGATTCGAACCCACGGCTCCTTGTGAGAGTCACCGGTTTTCAAGACCGGCTCCTTAAACCGCTCGGACATCTCTCCATGGATACCTCACAGGCACATCAGATATTATAACGGCGGGCCGCATGGTTGTCAAGGATTTTTTCTCGCCGCCCCGCAGGGAAGCCTCTCACGGCGGACAAGCCGTTTCCTCTGAAAAGCGTTTCCTTTTCCGCATAAGGACACTCCCGCGGCGCAAACTAAGGTCAGCGGCGCCCGCAACCGGATTTTGCACTCAAATTATTAAAACGCAAGCAGAAACACAAGGTTAAACGTTCAAAGTCTCATTTTGAGCCGGTTTCCCCATTTTATTTTTAGCACTCATATATCCAGAGCGCTAGAATTTACGCTTTAGACACAGTGCGTTCACAATTTCTTCACATCCACGCCGTATCATACAATCAAACAAAAAGGATGACCGTGCTCCGAAAGGAACGGGGCCGCCGGGTCAGGAAAGGAATTTCATTATGGCAATGTATACAATGGTACCCTTTGGTCGCCGCAGCGACAGTCTCTTCGATCAGATGGAGCGGAGCTTCTGGAAGGACGCCGGCTCCAGCTTCTCCTCCTTCCCCACCGACATCCGGGACGAGGGCGACAAGTTCACCCTCTCCGCCGAGCTGCCGGGCTTCCGCAAGGAGGACATTCACCTGAGTCTGGACGGCGGGGTGCTGACCATCTCCGCCCAGCACGAGGAGAGCAACGAGCAGAAGGATGAAAAGGGCGGCTACCTGTGCCGGGAGCGGCACTATGGCAGCTACCAGCGCAGCTTCTCCATCTCCGGCATCCGGGAGGACGCCATCAGCGCCAGCTATGAAAACGGCGTGCTCAAGCTGATTCTCCCCAAGGATATTCCGGTGGTGCCTGCCGCCCGGCAGCTCGACCTCCAGGGACGTTTTCACGCCCTCCGGTGCCCCCGGCGGTGGGCATTATATCGACCGCCGGAAGGCGGGGGCAGTCATGG
>JAJBTD010000063.1 GCA_020861055.1 Clostridiales bacterium
GCAATAGCGGCCTGGCTGTCAGCGATCTGGGGGCAACCGGCGGCATAGGTTTCCTCCGGCTCAGCGCCGTGGTCGGCAAAATACATTTTGCCCAGCTCCGCATAGGCGGCCCGGAGATTGCTGTCCTCCTTCACGTTGGCTGTCCTCAGCTTTGCCACATTGGCCAGTTGAAGCCCCTTGTCCACGCCAACCTGGGCGAGGTTCAGTCCGCTCTGCCCCAGAGCTGCAGCCTTTTCCTTCCACTCGTTCACATTGATGTTGAATGCCATAACAGAGTTCCTCCTTTATGTGTGGCGTCTGCCCGTTTGTGTTCCGGTCTGATACCATTTTAACGGCTCTATGGCAAAATTGCAAGCTATTTGGGTTATATTTCAAAGTATTTTTAAGATCTGAATGTCCTGCTGTCCTGCGATGGCCTCACGAGGATGCAAAAAACCGCCCGCCATGTGCGGCGGGCGGAAAGGGGGGAGCGGAGAGATTACAGGACCTTTGAGAGAAAGGCCTGTGTCCGCTCCTCCTTCGGGTGGGAGAAGATCTCATCCGGGGTACCCTGCTCCAGGATGCCGCCTCCGTCCATGAACAGGACGCGGGTGGCGACCTCCCTTGCAAAGCCCATCTCGTGGGTGACGACCACCATGGTCATGCCGTCGTCCGCCAGCTCCTTCATGACCTCCAGCACCTCGCCCACCATCTCCGGGTCCAGGGCGGAGGTGGGTTCGTCAAAGAGCATCACCTTTGGCTTCATGGCCAGTGCCCGGACAATAGCGATCCGCTGCTTCTGACCGCCGGAGAGCTGGGAGGGGTAGGCGTTGGCCTTGTCTGCCAGACCTACCCGGCGGAGCAGGACCATGGCGTTTTCCTCCGCCTCCGCCTTGCTCATCCGTTTCAGCCGCACCGGGGCCAGGGTCATATTCTTCATGACGGTGAGGTTGTTGAACAGGTTGAAGTGCTGGAACACCATGCCCATCTTCTGCCGCATCTCGTTGATGTTGGTCTTGGGGTCGGTCATGGAGACCCCGTCAAAGATGATCTCCCCGCTGGTGGGGACCTCCAGCAGATTGAGGCACCGCAAAAAGGTGGACTTGCCGGAACCGGAGGGGCCGATGATGACCACCTTTTCCCCCACCTGGATATGCTCCGTGATGCCATTCAGCACCTCGTTGTCACCGAAGCTCTTGTGCAGATCCTTAACGACGATCACTTTCCCGCAGCCTCCTTTCCAGCTTCCCCTGGAGCCAGGTGAGCACCATGACCAGGGCCAGGTAGATCAGGGCGGTTCCGATCAGCGGAAACATAGCCTCATAGGTGCGGCTATAAATGCCCTGGGCGGCGTAGAGCAGCTCCTTGCCGCCGATATAGGTGATGAGGGAGGTGTCTTTGAGCAGGATGATGAATTCGTTGCTCAGGGCGGGCAGCACCGCCTTAAACGCCTGGGGGATGACGATATACCGCATGGTGTCGAAGTAGCCCAGGCCCAGGGAGCGTCCCGCCTCCGCCTGGCCCGGGTCCAGGGACATGAGCCCGCCCCGGATGATCTCCGATACATACGCCCCGGAGTTGATGCCCAGGGTCAGCGCGCCTACGGCGGTGAAGTTCCGGCTGCTGGCGAAGATGACCATGCCCATAATGAGCAGCTGCACCATCATGGGGGTCCCCCGAATGACGGTGGTGTAGACGGAACAGACGGTGTTGAGCACCCCCAGCAGAGGATTCCGGCGGCCGGGCATCTGCTGGTCGTGGGCGGTGCGGAGCATGGCCACCGTCACGCCCAAAATAATGCCGATGATGAGCGCTATAGCGGTGACCAGCAGGGTGGTCCCTACGCCGGAGAGATATTGCTTCCAACGGTCGGCCTCAATAAAGGCCTGATAGAATTTGACATAGAAATCCTGCCAGAAGGTGACCTCTTCACCGCTGGAGATCATCGCCTTCCATTGGGTATAGTAGTCCAAGAAACGGCCCCCTCTCTATAGTAGAACAGAGAGGACGAACGTTCTCGCCCTCTCTGTCAGACGAATGTGATGTTATTCGGCGGCGATGTACTTGTCCACGATCTCTTGGATGGTGCCGTCGGCGGTCAGCTCCGCCAGAGCATTGTTGACAGCCTCCACCAGAGCGGTGTTGCCCTTGGCCATGCCGATGGCGTACTCCTCGCTGACGTATTCCGTGTCCAGAATGGTCAGGCCGGCGTTGGCGGCCACGAACTCCTGAGCGGGGGCGCTGTCGATGACCACGCAGTCCACCTGGCCGTTCATCAGGGCCTGGACGGCGGTGATGCCGTTGTCATAGGCCACCACATGATCCTCGCCGTAGTCGTCGGTGCAGTAGATGTTGCCGGTGGTGGCCCGCTGGGTGCCGATGACGTAGTCGCCCAGAGTGTCCACCGTCACCTCAGAACCTTCCGGCACGATGACCACCTGCACGCCGGTGGCGTAGGAGTCGGAGAAGTCCATCACCAGCAGCCGATCCTCAGTGACGGACACGCCCGCCATGACGATGTCGCTCTTACCCTGCTGAACCGCCAGCAGAGCGGAGTCAAAGTCCATGTCGTCGATCTGGAGCTCCAGGCCCAGCTTCTCAGCGATGGCGGTGGCGATCTCCACGTCGATGCCCTCGAAGCCGCCGTCGTCGGTGGTCATCTCATAGGGCGGGAAGGCGGCGTTGGTGCTCATGGTGAGCACGCCCTCGGTGACGGTGGTGAGGGAGGCGGTTTCCTCGGCGCTCTCTGCCTCGTCGGTAGACGATTCCTCAGCAGTGTCCGTAGATTCGTCAGCATCTGCTGTCTCATCAGTGGAGGATTCCTCTTCGGTGGAGGACTCCTCCTCAGTAGAGGTTTCAGCGTTTGCGTCAGAGGTGTCGTCAGCGGCGCTCTCGCTGGAGCCGCAGGCGGCCAGTGCCAGGCACATGGACAGTGCCAGAAGCAAAGCAAGCAATTTCTTCATTTTTTTCACTCCTGATTTGAAAATTTCCCGCCGCATGACCGTCCACATCGGAGAGGGAGTGGAAAGCGGAGGGGGAATGATGGAGTACAATCCCAATCAGCATAAGAATGACGATAGGGAAGCCCCTTTTGACTGACCCATTGTACAGCTTCCTTCATTATAATGCAAGGTTCATTCGGATATTTGCATTTATATCCGATGAGAATCGGATATTCTTACAGGGATAAAGGTCTTATTATTTGACAACCCGGAGTCAGCTTTCCGTCACCGGTTAAAATCGGTTGACCCGTCTCACCGGAATATGATAGAATTCTCTATCATCAGGCCCCTATAGAACAGGGGCTGTGTCGGGCGAGATCTTCTGCACACAGCTGACAGGCCGACAGGGGAGGGATATATTTGTGGAATTTACTTCACTGGAGCAGGCAATTACCGCCACATTTGGAGCGCATTTGCGCATCACAGACCGACGAGCGGTGTATGGCGGAGATATCAACCAAGCCTACCGTCTGACCCTCACCGATGGGTCAGTGGTCTTCATGAAATGCAATACAATTGCAAATGGGGATTTTTTCCGAGCTGAGGTAGATGGGCTGAATGCACTGCAGGCTACCCGCACGATTGGCGTGCCGAAACCTCTGGCCATGGGGACGGACAGACAGCAGGGCGTCTCATTTCTCCTGATGGAATACCTGGACGCGGCGCCGAAGGGGAAAGGCTATTGGGAGATCTTCGGCCACGAGCTAGCCCGGCTCCACCGGGCGCCGACGGCGGGGATGGTGTCAGAAGACGAATCGTTTTCCTTTGGTTTCCGGGCAGACAACTATATCGGAGCCTCCAGGCAGACCAACACGCCAAAAATGGAATGGATCGCTTTCTTCCGTGATTGCCGCCTGTATCCACAGCTCAGGATGGCGGGGAATAAGCTGGACCCGGACACCAGGAAAAGGGGCGAATCCCTGCTCCAGCGTCTGGATACGCTCCTGGTCGAGCCTGCATTTCCCTCTCTGCTCCATGGGGATCTGTGGAGCGGGAACACAGCTGGAGGCCCGGACGGAAAAGCGTGGATCTTTGACCCTGCCGTCTATGTGGGCCACTTTGAAGCAGAGCTTGCCATGACAGAGCTGTTCGGCGGCTTTCCCGCCGCATTTTATGGCGCATACTGTGAGGTGAACCCTATCAGTCCGGGATATACGGAGCGGCGGGACCTGTATAACCTCTATCATATGCTTAATCACCTGAATCTGTTCGGCAGCTCCTATCTGAATGCGGTAAGGGAAATGATCAACCGGTATGCCTGACAGAACCCACAATATTACGCACTTCAGCTTGTCAGGCAGCAAAGAGCCTCTAAAACTTCGTGAAAACAGCACAAAAGAGACTCTATTCTCTCCGAGTCGCCAGTTGTTTCAGATTGATAGCGGCAAATTAAGGTTCTATAGCATATAATACCATATAATAAATAAATGTTGGGATCAGGTTATGTGCCTGCCCCCAACATTTATTTATAGCATCTTATGATATAACTTGTTTGTTCAGCGCCGCCGCTCAAATTCCTGGAAGAACTGGCTGTGGATGACCTGAACGGCATGATCCGCATCGCTCTCTTCCACCAGGACGGAGACCTTGATCTCGCTGGTAGAGATCATATTGATGTTGATACCTGCGTCGTAAAGGGCCTCAAACATGGTGGCAGCCACGCCGGGGCTGTTGATCATGCCGGCGCCCACGATGGAAACCTTGGCGCAGTGGTCGTTGACCTCGATGCGTTCAAAGCCCAGGGCGGGGCCGTGGCGCTCCAGAATCTCTCTAGCGCGCTCCAAATCAGACCGGGCCACGGTGAAGCTGATGTCCTTGGTGTCCTCCCGGCCAATGGACTGGAGGATGATATCCACGTTGATTTTTTCCCGGGCCAGCAGGGAGAAGACTTGGAAGGCAACACCGGGCTGGTTACTCAAGCCCACCAGGGCCAGACGGGCGATATTTTTATCCTTGGCCACACCGCTGATGTGAGACTTTTCCATGGTTTTGACGACCTCCTTGACTTTGGTACCGGGATTCCCGGAAAAACTGGAGAGCACCTCCAGGTTCACTTTGTACTTCTTTGCCATCTCCACCGAACGGTTGTGGAGCACCTGGGCGCCCAGGGTCGCCAGCTCCAGCATCTCGTCGTAGGTGATCTCATCCAGCTTTTTGGCGTCGCTTACCAGCCGGGGGTCGGCGGTGTAGACGCCGTCCACGTTCTTGGCCAGCAGTATGACGTCAGCGTCGATCTACGCC
>JAJBTD010000133.1 GCA_020861055.1 Clostridiales bacterium
CCACAAGCATCACGAGTTCCGGCGGAGGCAGTTATGTCACCTACGGCAATACCGTGGACTTCTTCGGCCTTGAAGTAAAAGGGAACATCACCGTCGGTGAAGGCGGCATCGACAAGACCGGCGTCTACAACGCCGGGGACAGCTGGGAGGACACCACCATCGACTGGACCATTGAGGCCTTTATTCCCAGCGGCAAGGTTTACAACTGGTATATCTCCGACACGGAGGATGTGGTGATTGGTTCCAGCAGCCAGCAGTATTATTACAACGCCCTGGGCGACACGACCACGATCATCACGGCGGAAATTGATGGGAAGGTGTATACCGTACCCAATATTGATGATGCGGCGAACGACGGCAGCGACCTGATCGCGTGGGCGCTGTCTGGCACCTCTACGGAAGATGGCTACGACTATGGCCGCACGATTTGCTTCTATACCTGGGACAGTTCCAGCGGCACATGGAGCCAATGGTGGAACATCGACAGCGGTACGTATTTGACCATCACCTACAGCTCCAGCGTGGTCTATGACGATGAAAACCTGATCGAGGAGTATAACACGCAGGGCGCGAGCCTGCAAAACTCCGTGCAGCTGCAAAATAACGGAACAGATGGAAGGAGTGAAAATAAGGTTGCCGAAGCTACCGCAGAGGTGCCCCTCCCCAGCTTCCTCGACAAGGAGCAGACCACGGCGCCCACCAGCGACAACGAATGGGTGGTGACGTACACCGTTACCTTCAACGCGGCGATGGTGGACCTCAGCGGCCTTGGTACGGTCACGATTGCGGACACCATGAGCAGCACGCTGGCGTTCATAAGGGACTCTATCTCCATCACCGCGAAGGACGCGAAGGGAAACACACACAAGGTGACCGACTACACCATAGAGTATACCAGCGGGACAGACAACAACGTGGCGAAAATCATCTTGAATGAATCGGCGCTTGGCCCGTATCAGTACACGCTGGTCTACAATGCGCAGGTCACTGGCAGCGGAACCGTAAGTTACAGCAATGCAATCGAAGTAACGGTGTTCGGCGAAACATTTACAGACGAAGTTGGTACACTACAGGTCGATTATGTGTCGGCTGATGCCCAGACCTATTCCGTCACGCTGACCAAGACGGACGCGACCACCAGTGACAAGCTGGCCGGTGCGGTGTTCAACGTTTACAACGCCGAAACAGATAGCCTACTGACCACTGTGACCACCGGAACTGACGGAACGGCAACTGTTCGGACAAACACTGCGGAAGGTATTGTCTTCAAGGCCCACACGCTGTACTACTTCATCGAGACCAAGGCCCCGGACGGCTATGTCCTGGACAACACCACAAAGTATTACTTCTGGTTCTGCGATGTGGACGGTACGTGCAGCACCTGCGACTCAATGACGGACGAGCTGAAAGCAAATGAAGGAAACGATGTAAAGCTATACAAGGGCGTTTACGACAGCTCGTTGACTGTGGAAAATATTGCAATCGAAGTCACCAACGAACAGGGCGTAGAGCTCCCCAAAACCGGAGGGCCGGGAACCTACTGGTATACAACGGCGGGCACGCTGCTGACCGGCGGCGGCGCTTACCTCTTGTATAAAACCCTGAGACGGCGAAAGGGGGGAAAGCGCGCGCTCCCATCCAACTGACCGGGAACCGTCCCCCAATGCCGTTTCAGGCAGCAAAATAAACACCAAAAGCGACAGACGAACGGAAAGGAGATTCCAAAACATGAGTAAACTGAAAAAACTGCTCGGCGTCGTCCTGGCAATGGTCATGGTCCTGGCCATGAGCACCAGCGCGCTGGCCGTTACCATCACCATCGACGACGGCGACGACGTCAGCGGCGCGACCTATGCGGCCTACAAACTGATGGACGTGACCACTGCCACCACTGGCAGTGGTGGCACAAGCTATTCCTACACGGTCAACTCCAAGTACGGCTACATTTTGCAGAACGCAGCAAACGTGAGTAGCTATGAAGCTGTCATTACCTCTCTTGAGGGCCTTCAAAGCAATAGCGATGACCTGAAGACGTTTGCCGAGACGGTCTATACGGCGATCGAGTCTGCAAACCTGTCTGCCGATTACACCACGAACACCGGTTCGATCTCCGGCGCCGACGCGGGCTACTACCTGATCGTGGAGACTAGCACGGGCACCATTACCGGCGGCGCTTCCGACACCTACTCTCTCTACATGCTGGACACCGCGACAGGCACCAGCGTGACGGTGACGACCAAGGAGAGCGTTCCCACCCTGGAGAAAAAGGTGCTGGAACTCAACGATAGCGATTATAGCACCCTTACCGGCACCTGGCAGGACGCGGCGGACTATGACATCAGAGACAATGTTCCCTTCAAGCTGACCGCCACCATTTCCCAGTATTTTGCCGATTACGATGTGTACACCCTGACCTTCCACGACACTCTGTCTACCGGACTTACCTTCAATGCCGACAGCGTGAAAGTGTACGTTGATGGTACTCTGCTGGATTCCGATGATTATTCCCTTGATACCACTAACATCAATTCGACTGGCGGCGGTTCCTTTACGTTGACGGTCAAGGATTTGACTTCTCTCACGACAACCGGCATCACGGTGACTGCGACCAGCACAGTCGTGGTGACATATGAAGCCCAGCTGAATGATTATGCAGTCATCGGTCAGGGTTCGAATTCAAACAACCAGGGCAACCCCAACACGGCCTATCTGGAGTACAGCAACAACCCCTATGACGACTCTGACACCGGCACAACCCCGGAGGACAAGGTGACGGTGTTCACCTTCAAGCTGGATGTCACCAAGTACGACGATGCCAATAACACGCTGACAGACGCCGGCTTCACCCTCTATAAGTGGTACGCCACCGGCACTAACACTGGCAGTTGGGAAGAGGTTGGCTCGGAGGTATACACCACGGGCGGATACACCTTTAACTGGACTGGCCTGGACTCCGGCACGTATAAAATCGTAGAGACCAGGGTGCCCGATGGCTACACCAAGGCGGACGACATCGTTTTCACAGTGTCGGCCAAATATGATACAACAGATGACAATCCCGAATTGAATGAATTGACAACATCTTTTACGCAGGGCGGAGGTAGTCTTGTAAGTGGTCAAAGCACCACCAACACTATTACCGGCGCACTGTGGGCAGGCATCTACAACAAGAGTGGCTCCCTGATGCCCTCCACCGGCGGCATCGGCACCACCATCTTCTACATCGTGGGCGGCGTCCTCGTCGTTGGGGCCGTGGTCCTGCTCATCACCAAGCGCCGCATGGGCAAGGAGCAGTAAGCCCTCCCCATCCGGCACAGCGAAACAGCGTTTCCCCATCCCGGCCTGCGGGCCGGGATGGGGCGCACCCAAACGGCTGTCGGCCGTTCCATGTCCGCCGCTCATCGGCGGCGGCTGTGGAACAGCCCGCAGAGGACAGTAAAAGGCACAGGAGAGACACAGGGCCATGGAGCGCACACAGGAGAGACGGAAACCGAACAAGCGGGGCGGCGGGACGACGGCCGTTCTGGTGTGCGTGCTCCTGCTGGGCCTTGCCATCCTGCTGTATCCCACCGTCAGCAACTGGTGGAACAACCGGGCGGCGTCCCAGGCGGTGGCCAGCTATGACGAGGCGGTGGCCGACCTGACCGAGACGGACTACTCCGCCTATTTCGAGGCGGCGGAGGCGTATAACGAAGCTCTGGCCTCCATCGGCTCCGCCAGCGCCATCGCCGACCCGGAGCTGGTGGACGAGGACTACTGGGACACCCTGGACATCACCGGCACCGGCATTATGGGCTATATCACCATCGAGAAGATTAACGTGGAGCTGCCCATCTACCACGGCACGGACGCCGGCGTGCTGCAAATCGCCGCCGGGCATCTGGAGGGCACCAGCCTGCCCGTGGGCGGCGAGAGCACCCACTGCGTCATCTCCGCCCACCGGGGCCTTCCCAGCGCCATGCTCTTCACCGATCTGGACCAGATGGAGGTAGGGGACACCTTCACCATCACGGTGTTGGACCGTGTGCTCACCTATGAGGTGGACCAGATCACCATCGTCCTGCCCACCGAGGCGGAGAACCTCTACATCGAGGAGGGGGAGGACTACTGCACCCTCATGACCTGCACCCCCTACGGGGTCAACAGCCACCGTCTGCTGGTGCGGGGCCACCGCATCGAGACGGAGGAGACGGTTCACATCCGGGTGATCGCCGAGGCGACAAAGATAGACACGTTCCTGGTGGCCCTGGCCCTGGCGGTCCCCATGCTGGCGGCGCTGCTGCTCTGGCTGCTGTTCAGCACCTCCCGCAGACGCAGAAGGGGCCGCAGAGAGGCGAAGACAGGACAGAACAGACAATAGGAGGTATTGTTATGAGGACGATGAAACAAGCGGCAAATCGTGTGAGAAAGCTGGTTCAGTGGTCGCTGGCCCTGGCGACGGCGTTCGCTCTGCTCTGCGGCACGTGCCTGACCGCATTTGCCGCAGCGGATAGCCCCTCCCTGGACTGGTCCATGTCCGGCCAGAGCGCCATCACCGTACAGATGAAGGACGGGAACGGCGCAACGGTCACGGACGGGACGCTCACCCTCTATCAGGTGGCGGTTTTGGAGCAGGATAACGGGGACATGGTCTATACCCTGACGGATGGGTTCGCGGCCTCCGGCGTCTCCCTGACCGACGTCACCGACGACCCCTCCGGTCTGGCGTCGGAGCTGGCCATCTATGTAAAGGAAAACAGCATTACAGGCACCTCTGTCAAAAATACGGACGGTACGGTTACGTTTGACGGCCTGGAGCTGGGGCTGTACCTCGTCGTTCAGACCGACCAGTCGGAGGGATACTACACGGTGAATCCCTTCGTGGTCTCTGTGCCTCTGGATGAGAACGGTGAATGGTCCTATGTCGTGGACGCCAGCCCCAAAATGGGCGTGCTGACCCCGGAGCCGGAGGATGATACGCCCGATGAGGACGAGCCTGACGATTCTACTCCGGATGAAAAGCTCCCCCAGACCGGGCAGCTGAATTGGCCCGTCTATGTGCTGGCGGGCTGCGGGCTGCTTCTGGTGTGCGCGGGTGGCGTTCTGGTATTTTCTGACCGCAGGAGAAAAGCGGCCAAATGAGGCGCAGTATCGGGAGAATATGTATTGAATTGGGAACAGTGCTGA
>JAJBTD010000237.1 GCA_020861055.1 Clostridiales bacterium
CTATGTGGAGCTGTTCAACGATAAAATCTTCCGCAAGGCCCTGCTGAACACCTTTATCATCGTGGTGGTCAGTGTCCCGGTGACCTGCGTGTTCTCCCTGTGGGTCTCCTCGGTGATCTACAAGCTGAGAGGTCCCCTGCTGTCCTTCTTCCGCTGTGTGTTCTATCTGCCGGTGGTCACCGGCTCTGTGGCCGTCACCGTGGTATGGAAGTGGATCTACAACTACCGGACCGGCGTGCTCAACGACGTGCTGACCAATCTGGGCGTCATTGACAGCAACGTGAACTGGCTGGGCGACCCCAGCACCGCCCTGGCCTGCATCATCGTCATCCTGCTGACCACCTCCGTGGGCCAGCCCATCGTGCTCTATGTGTCCGCTCTGGGCAACGTAGACTCCTCCCTGACCGAAGCCGCCCAGGTGGACGGCGCCACCGACTTCCAGGTGTTCTGGAAGATCAAGTGGCCCCAGATGATGCCCACCACCCTGTACATCCTGGTCATCACCACCATCAACAGCTTCCAGTGCTTCGCCCTGATTCAGCTGCTGACCTCCGGCGGGCCCACCAACTCCACGAACACGGTCATGTACTACATCTACTACACCGCGTTCAAGCTCTACCGCCTGGGCTACGGCAACGCTATGGGCGTGGTTCTGGCCATCTTCATCGCCCTGCTGTCTGCTCTGCAGTTCAAGCTGGCCGAGGAAAAGTGAGGGGGGTGTCGGTATGAATTCAAGTGTGAAAAGTAAGCATCCCAGCGCATACAGGATTGTTTCCCTGATCGTGCTGATCATCTTTGCGATCCTGTTCCTGTTCCCCCTGTACTGGATCATCACAGGCGCGTTCAAGCCCACCACGGACATCTATTCCACCGATACGGTCTGGTGGCCTACCGAGTGGGTGACGACCAACTTTGAAAAGCTGTTCTCCTCCCGGACGGCTCCCCTGTTCACCATCGGCGATTTTGAGGGGCCCACCGTGCCCGCCGCTATCCGCTGGCTGGTCAACAGCGTGTTCATGTCGGTCATGGCTATGCTCCTGACCTGCGTGACCGCAGCCATGGCGGGCTACGCCATCGCCAAAAAGCGGTTCATCGGGCGGGGCGTGGTATTCACTCTGATCGTCTGCGCCATGGCTCTGCCCAAGCAGGTCATTCTCATCCCCCTGATTCGTGAGATCTCCGCCATGGGGCTGTACAACAGCCTGTGGGCCGTCATCCTGCCCACCGTGGGCTGGCCCTTCGGCGTATTCCTGATGAAGCAGTTCTGCGAGGGCGTGCCCGGCGAAATGCTGGAGGCCGCCCGCATCGACGGCGCGGGAGAGGCCCAGACCTTCATACAGATCGTGGTGCCCCTCATCAAGCCGGGCATCGGTGCGCTGGCCATCTTCACCTTTATCAACAGCTGGAACGACTACTTCACCCAGCTGATCATGCTGACCAGCAGCGCAAACTACACCATCTCCGTGGGCATCGCCACCCTCCAGGGGGAGAGCTCCACCGACTTCGGCATCCTTATGGCCGGCGCAGCCCTGGCCGCCGTGCCCATTATCACCGTGTTCCTGATTTTCCAGAAGTATTTTACCCAGGGCATCACCATGGGAGCCGTCAAGGGCTGACCTCCACGGCCGTTCCCAGCGTGCGCCCTCCCGGAACCACCGCAGAAATGGGGGGAGGCGCCGTACCGCGCCTCCCCCATTTCAACCGTCCCAACCACGACCAGATTAGGAGAAGGAGACTGAACATGAAAGACATCACCAGATACCAGGGGATTATTCCCGCTTTTTATGCCTGCTACGACAAGGATGGGGACATCTCCCCTGCCGCTGTCCGGGCCCTGACCCGCCACCTGGCGGCGAAGGGGGTCAAGGGCGTCTATGTGGGCGGCTCCTCCGGCGAGTGTATCTACCAGTCCGTGGCAGATCGCAAGCTGGTGCTGGAAAACGTCATGGAGGCCGCCGAGGGTAAGCTGACCGTGATCGCCCATGTGGCCTGCAACAACACCCGTGACTCCGTAGAGCTGGCCCGCCACGCCGAGAGCCTGGGCGTGGACGCCATCGCAGCCATTTCCCCCATCTATTTCCATCTGCCCGACTACGCCATTGCGAAATACTGGAACGACATGAGCGCAGCCGCCCCCAACACCGACTTCGTCATCTACAACATCCCCCAGCTGGCGGGGGTGGGCCTGACCATGCCTCTGTTCCGGGAAATGCTGAAAAATCCCAACGTGGTCGCCGTCAAGAACTCCTCCATGCCGGTGCAGGACATCCAGATGTTCAAGGACGAGGGCACCCGGAATGGACGGCCCTTCGTGGTGTTTAACGGCCCGGACGAGCAGCTGGTGTCCGGCCTGGCCATGGGGGCCGACGGCGGCATCGGCGGCACCTACGGGTATATGCCGGAGCTGTATCTGAAGCTCTTCGATCTGGTGCAGGCCGGGGACCTGGCCAACGCCAGAGCCTTGCAGTACGACGTGGACAATATCATCTACGCCACCTGCGCCACAAAGGGCAATATGTACGCCGTCATCAAGGAGATCCTCCGCCGCCGGGAGGGTATCGACCTGGGCGGCGTGCGGGAGCCGCTGTACAATCTGGTGCCGGAGGACGAGCCGCAGGTCGCGCTCTGCGTGCGCATGGTGGACGCCGCCATGGAGAAGTGGGCCCACTGAGCATCCCGAAATGAAAAAGCAGAAAACCCGGATGGGCGATTCCCTCCGGGTTTTCTGCTGTCGCAGGCAGCGGCCATTCTGTATTTTCCCGCTTCTGCGTCCGCTCAGTAGGTCAGATGGAGCAGATCCTCCTTGATGTTCCAGAGCTGGTCGGACAGGTCCACATAGTAGGCGTGGGGGTTGTCAAACCGATTCACCTCGTCCCAGAGCAGATCCACCTGCTGGCGGCAGTAGGTCTGGATCTCCTTGAGGGTGGGCAGCTGGTAGACCAGCTCTCCGTTCCGGAAGATGGGCACCATGATCTCCTTGGCGGTGAAGTTGCTCACCGTCTTGCGCTTCCAGGTGGCCCTGGGGTCAAACAGGCGGATGGGTTCCCCGCTCTTGACCGACTCATTGTAGACGGTGAGCACATCGGCGATGGACTCTCCGGAGTCATTGTCGTAGAGCCGGAACACCCGCTTAAAGTGGGGGTTGATGATCTTCTCCGGGTTCTCGCTCACCTTGATCTTGGGGATGATGCGGCCCTCGCCGTCCTCAATAGCCACCAGCTTGTAAACCCCGCCAAAGACCGGACTGCTCTTGGAGGTGATGAGCCGTTCGCCCACGCCAAAGGAGTCCAGCTGCGCCCCCTGGCGGAGCAGGTCCTGAATCAGATACTCGTCCAGGGAGTTGGAGGCCACGATCTTGCACTCGGTCAGCCCCGCGTCGTCCAGCATCTTCCGGGCCTTCCGGGAGAGGTAGGTCAGGTCGCCGGAGTCCAGGCGGATGCCGCATTTGGTGATGCCCTGGGGCAGCAGCACCTCCTTGAACGCCCGGATGGCGTTGGGAACGCCGGATTTCAGCACGTTGTAGGTGTCCACCAGCAGAGTGGCGTTGTCCGGGTACAGCTCGCAGTAGCGCTTAAACGCCTCATACTCGGAGGGGAACATCATCACCCAGGAGTGGGCCATGGTGCCGGTGGCGGGAACGCCGTAGTCCCGGTCCGCCTGGGTGCAGGCGGTGGAGCTGCATCCGCCGATGTAGGCGGCTCTGGCCCCCAGAATGGCGGCGGAGGCCCCGTGGGCCCGGCGGGAGCCAAACTCCGCCACAGGACGGCCCTTGGCCGCCCGCACCACCCGGTTGGCCTTGGTGGCGATGAGGCACTGGTGGTTGTACACCAGCAGCAGGTACGTCTCGATAAACTGGGCCTGAATCGCGGGGGCCCGGACGGTGACTACCGGCTCCTGGGGGAAGATGGGCGTCCCCTCCGGCACGGCCCAGATGTCCCCGGTAAACCGGAAGGTGCGCAGGTAATCCAGGAACTCCTCGCAGAAGCAGCCTCTCCCCCGGAGGTACTCGATGTCCTTCTCGGTGAAGCGCAGGTTCTGGATATAGTCTACCAGCTGCTCCAGACCGGCGGCGATGGCATAGCCCCCGTTGTCCGGCACATTGCGGAAGAACATATCAAAATAGGTGATCCGGTCCCGGATCTCCGGGGTGCGGAAATAGCCGTTGGCCATGGTCAGCTCGTAAAAGTCGCAGAGCATGGTATAATTGGTTTGACAGTCCATAATAAGCTCCAATCTCGCCGTAAGGCGACGCCCGCTGGCGTTGGGTTGTACTCAGGTGTATTGACACTTGAGGCAATTATAGGCGTTTCCGGTCGGTTTTGCAAGGGTGGAATCGTATTATTTCCGCCAAAAATGATAATTCCGGGGGGAATGTGCGTCCGGAGCGTGGAAAACAGGGGCTGTCTTCGACAGGATATGGCCGCATACACGCCCTCGCCCCGGCGCTGCCAGCCGGAACAGGCCATAAAAGGTCCCCGGAACGCGGGGAATCAGCCGCATTCCGGGGACACCGTTTCTTCCATGGTTATTTGACGTGCTCCTGAATATAGGACAGCACCTCCTGATACTCCAGCCCCAGTGCTGTGGCCAGCTCCCCAAACAGGAGCTGCTCCGTCTTTTTCAGCATGGTGGTGTCGGAGACACCGGAGCGCTTGTTCTGCCTGCTCCGGCGGAGCTGATCCTGGTAGAGCGTCTTGGCCAGGCTCGCCAGCTGGTAGCTGTCGCCCGATTTCAAAATGGCGGCGCAGCGGAGCTTCTGGTCGTTCGGATTCTCAAAGGTCAGAGCGGGCACATCCGGGAGCTGATCGATCAGCTGATGGGCCTCCGTCTCCGACATCAGCGGACGGATCTTCACCTTCTGGCTGTCCTTCGGCGTGTAAAATGTGGCGTCATTGACGTACAGCGGACAGAGCACATAATACTGTCCCGGCAGCCCGTCCAGCTTTGTCTCCCCGGCCACCCGGCAGACGCCGGCAGTCTCGTGCATGACCAGTTGTCCTTGTGTTAACATAATTTCTCCCTTCCCAAAGCGCATTACACCCAATCTACCTGATATTATACCAGATTCCAAGGGCAAATATAAGGGGGAATTTCCTGTACTGTAGGTGTTACAATGATGCTTAACAGATAAGAGAAAAAAGAGTAGCGAATAGGA
>JAJBTD010000081.1 GCA_020861055.1 Clostridiales bacterium
AAATTAAACAGTGATTTGCCCGTTTTCGTCATTTTTCACTTCTGACGATCGGTTTTTGTCTTCAAACACCCCTTGATTTTTCGGGATTTTCTCCGTTTTTGCCATTTTCTGGCATCACGGTTGTAATGAACATGGCATCTCCAAAGGAAAAGAAACGATACCGCTCCCTTACCGCCTCCTGATAGGCTGCCAGGACGTGCTCCCGTCCGGCCAGAGCGGAGACGAGCATAATGAGGGTAGACTCCGGCAAATGAAAGTTGGTGATCAGACCGTCCAGCACCTTGAACCGGTAGCCAGGGTAGATAAAAATTTTCGTCCATCCCCCATCCGCCCGAACGGTGCCGTCCTCGTTGGCGTAGCTCTCCACTGTCCGGCAGGAGGTGGTGCCCACACAGATGACCCGCCCGCCACTTTGCTTCGTCTCATTGATGATCTGCGCCGTCTCCGGGGGGATGATGCAATACTCCGAGTGCATATCGTGGTGCTCCACATCGTCCGTCTTGACAGGCCGGAAGGTACCAAGTCCCACATGAAGGGTGACATAGGCCAGCCGTACTCCCATCCCCTGAATTTTCTCCAACAGCTCCGGGGTGAAGTGCAGCCCCGCCGTAGGGGCCGCCGCCGAGCCGACTACCTTGGAATAGACCGTCTGATACCGCTCCTGATCCTCCAGCTCCTCCTTGATGTAGGGGGGCAGAGGCATCCGTCCCAGCTTTTCCAGGATCTCCAGGAAAATGCCGTCGTAGTCGAATTGGACCAGCCGATTCCCATCCTCCAGCACGTCTGTCACCTGGGCGGTCAGTTCGCCCTCGCCAAAGATAATTTTGGCGCCGGTACGCAGCTTTTTCCCAGGGCGGACCAGGCACTCCCAGGTCTTGTCCCCCCGGTCGATGAGCAGCAGCACTTCACAGACACCGCCGGACTCCCGGTGTCCGATAAGCCGGGCGGGAAGTACCCGGGAGTCGTTCATCACCAGGCAGTCCCCCGGACGGAGGAGGTCGGGCAACTCATAGAACATATGGTGACCTACCGAACCCGTCCGCTTATCCAGAGTCATCAGTCGGGAGGCATCCCGACGCTCCAGGGGCGTTTGAGCAATCAGCTCTGGCGGAAGGTCATAATAAAAATCACTGGTCTTCATTGAATATCCTCATTCCAGGGCAGACTGCCCCAAAGAGTTTGCAAAACCTGTTGTGAAATAAACCGATTTTGCAGGAAATGCGCCTTGACGATGCAAGAGAAGCGTGATATGATACATCTATACACGCAGAATAGAGGTGCGGCCTGCATCAGTACCGCTGCGGAGGGCGCCGCCGCTCCGTGAGGCAGCGAGGAAAGGGCAGTCCGCCGAAGGAGCCGGACGGCGGTAGTCGGGCTGCCTGGGCGGCAGGCAAACAGTCTGCTGACTGTCATCAGAGTATCCCAGCCGGGAGCCCTTGGTGTTGAGCTGATCTGCTCCATATAATGTCGGCGCTCCGTGCACCGCACATTATAGTACAGAATCAGCCCGTTTTCAACGGCTGATTTCTTTTTTGCTTTCCCAGGCCGGGAAACAGATCGAGAACACAATGCATAGAATATGCTGTGTCCAAATTGAGGAGGAGTTACCCATGGAGAAGTATAAGGTTGGCGTTGTCGGCTGCACCGGCATGGTGGGACAGCGTTTTGTCACCCTGCTGGAGAATCATCCCTGGTTCCAGATCACCGCTCTGGCCGCCAGCGCCCGGAGCGCAGGCAAGACCTACGGTGAGGTAGCCGGAAAGCGCTGGCTGATGAGCACCCCCATGCCGGAGTCCGTGAAGGACATGGTCATCCTGGATGCTGAAGCGGATATGGATACCTTCTGTGACCGGGTGGACTTCACCTTCTGCGCCGTCAACATGAAAAAGGATCAGATCAAGGCGCTGGAGGAGGCATATGCCAAGCACGAGTGCCCGGTGGTCTCCAACAACTCCGCCAACCGCCATACCCCTGACGTACCCATGGTGGTGCCGGAGATCAACCCCCAGCACATTCAGATCATTGACAGCCAGCGCAAACGTCTGGGTACCCAGCGTGGCTTTATCGCCGTCAAGTCCAACTGCTCCCTCCAGAGCTATGTCCCCGCTCTGCACCCCCTCCGGGAGAAGTACGGTCTGGACAAAGCCCTTGTCTGCACCTACCAGGCCATCTCCGGAGCGGGCAAGAACTTCACCACCTGGCCGGAGATGGTGGACAACGTCATCCCCTATATCGGCGGTGAGGAGGAGAAGAGTGAGCAGGAGCCTATGAAGCTCTGGGGCGAGATCGTGGGCAATGAGATCGTGGACGCCGTCTCCCCCTCCATCACCAGCCAGTGCCTCCGGGTCCCCGTCACCGACGGACATATGGCCGCCGTCTTTATGAGCTTCCCTGATGGCAAAAAGCCCTCCGTGGAGGAGATCAAGGAGGTTTGGGCCTCCTACCGGGGCCGCGCTCAGGAGCTGGAGCTGCCCTCCGCTCCCAAGCAGTTCCTCCACTACTTTGAGGACCCCAGTTATCCTCAGACCAAGCTCCAGCGTGACCTGGAGGGCGGCATGGCCATCTCCCTGGGCCGTCTGCGTCCGGACAGCCAATATGACTACAAATTCGTGGGCCTGAGCCACAACACCCTCCGGGGCGCTGCCGGAGGCGGCGTGCTGCTGGCAGAGCTGCTGTGTGCCGAGGGCTATATCACCCGAAAGTAACCTCCCCCCTATTCCCTCCGCTGTGAGAAAGGAGACCTGTTCATGAAGCAGCCAATTTTTACCGGTTCCTGTGTCGCCATCGTCACCCCCTTCAAGCCTGACGGGGTGGACTACGAAAAGCTGGGACAGCTCATCGAGTTCCAGATCGCCAACGGGACTGACGCCATCTGCATCTGCGGTACGACCGGCGAATCCTCCACTCAAACCATGCAGGAGCATATGGTCACAGTGGAGTACGCCATCAACAAGGTGGCCGGACGTTGCAAGGTCATTGCCGGGACCGGTAGCAACGACACCGCCGCCGCCCTGGAGCTGGCCCTCCACGCCGAGAGCGCCGGAGCCGACGGACTGCTGATGGTGACGCCCTACTACAACAAGGCAACCCAGAAGGGCCTGATCCAGCACTACACCTATATTGCGGACCGGGTCCACACCCCCATCATTCTCTATCACGTCCCCTCCCGGACGGGGACCAGCTTCAAGGCCTCTACTTACTATGAGCTCTCCAAGCACCCCATGATCAACGGCATCAAGGAGGCCAGCGGCAACTTCACCCTGGTTTCCCAGACGGTGGCCCTGTGCGGAGACAATATGAACATCTGGTCCGGCAACGACGACCAGGTGGTGCCTCTCATGGCGATGGGCGGCAAGGGCGTCATTTCGGTACTGGCCAATATCCTGCCCCGGCCTGTCCACGACATGGTACAGCTGTGCCTGGATGGCAACTTTGCCGAGGCCGCTAAGCTCCAGGCCAAATATCAGAAGCTGAACGACACCCTCTTTATTGAGGTCAACCCTATCCCGGTCAAGACAGCCATGAACCTGATGGGCATGGAGGCAGGTCTGCTGCGGATGCCCATGTGTGAGATGGAGGATGGCAATCTGGCCATTCTGAAATCCGTGCTGACCGAATACGGCCTGCTGTAAGGAGTTTTCGCCATGCTGAAGATAATCATTTCCGGCTGCAACGGCAAGATGGGGCAGGTGGTGGAGTCCATCTGTTCCGCCGACAGTCAGGTTCAGGTGGTGGCCGGATTCGACGTCAACCAGACGCCCCGGGCCTACCCTGTCTACGTCTCCCCCGCCAACTTCACCGGCGAGGCGGACGTCATCATCGACTTCTCCAGTCCCAAGGCTCTGGACGGTCTGCTGGCCTTTGCAGTAGAGCGGGGTGTCCCGGCAGTGCTCGCCACTACCGGCTACTCCCCGGAGCAGCTGGCCCAGATCGACGAGGCCGCCAAGGTTGTTCCCATCTTCCGCTCTGCCAACATGAGCCTGGGCATCAACGTGGTGCTCGACCTGGTGAAGCGGGCCGCCGCTATTTTGGGAGATGCCTACGACATTGAGATCGTGGAGCGTCACCATAACCGGAAGGTGGATGCACCCAGCGGAACCGCCCTCATGCTGGCCGACGCTGCCCAGGAGGGGCTTAACTATGAGGTAGACTACACCTACGGTCGCCATGACCGCCGCCAGTCCCGGCCTAAGAATGAGATCGGCATCAGCTCTGTCCGGGGCGGCACCATTGTTGGCGTCCACGAGGTAATTTTCGCCGGCCGGGACGAGGTCATCGAAATCCGCCACGAGGCCCAGAGCCGTGAAATCTTTGCCTCTGGGGCCGTCAAGGCTGCCAAGTTCCTCGTCACCGTCCCCCAGCCGGGCCTGTATGATATGCAGGCGCTGGTGGCCGCCCAGAATGAAGAAGGAGGTTCCTTATGAGCCAGGGAATTACCAAGATCGCCTATGCCTCTGATATCACCCTCATCACCCTGTCCTCTCTGCCCAGCGACAGCCGGGTGGTGGCTGCGGTGCTGACCGCTCTCTCCGATAGCGGCGTCAATGTGGACATGATCTCCCAGACCGCACCCCAGGGGGGCAGCATCCGTCTGAGCTTCACCATCTCCGACGCATCTCTGGCTGTCGCCCTCTCTGTGCTGGCAAAGCTGCGCCAGGAGAATCCGGCCATTTCCCCGGAAATCCTCCCCGGCAACTGCAAGCTGGCTTTCCACGATGAGAACATGGTGCAGACCCCTGGGGTGGCTGCCAGACTGTTCGCCCTGCTCAGCCGGGCAGATATTCAGATCATGCTCATCACCACCTCGGAGGTAGATATCTCCATCCTGGTCAGCGGGCACAATCTGTCCGACGCCCTGACCCTGGTGTGCGAAAACTACAATGTGGAGCCGGTGGAGACCTGCTTCTGAGCCCGACTTCGAAGCGCTCCTGATAAGGGGCAAGTGAAATGCAGAAATAGAAGATCACCTTGCAGATGGCCTTTGTCGCATGACAGAGGCCATCGCTTATTTGGCATCTGCTTGGAATTCAACGAAAACATATCAGACAGTATCCCGGTATTCTGGGCCAAGAACTGAGTTCCTCGTTAAATTTAAGGTTCTGACAAAAGCGCTCTTTCCCGCCTTATCACAGTGCGGATATATCTT
>JAJBTD010000155.1 GCA_020861055.1 Clostridiales bacterium
TACATCCCCAGTTTGCATTCAATGGCGTCTCAACCGTACAACCATCACCTATTTCTGCAAAAACTTCTTTTAAAAGATTCTGTCGTTTCTCTGTTTCTGTTGGCAAAGTTAGATTATACTCACACATTTTATTCTGATAAATATGCTGATCTCCCAACAAAGCCGGATCGTCATAACAATAAGGAAGCCCTTGCTTTTTGCGTTCTACATTATCCATAATCATCTCTCCTGTAGTAAATTCCGATTTGCCAGTCTGTTGTTCTTATCGGCAGAGGTAATCCTGTATTTGTCACATCTTCCTGATCGGGTGTCGAATGACGGTTTTCCACTTTTCCGGGGCGACCCTTCGTGCGTCGGACAGGTAGATCTCGTGATGTAATCTGCTCTTCGGCAGGTAGAATTCTCTGTACTCCTTCTTAAAATCGAACGCCATGGTATCATCTCCCCCATACTCGGTTGAAAAACAGCCGCCTCTGTCGCAGGTGACGTTCTATGTCAGATGGGCAGAGGCGGCAGGGTTTTAGGGTCCTATTATTTCAAAACTTCCCGTTCAGCTGGCCGTCCAGGAACTCGGCGGTGCGCTCCAGGTAGTTTTTTTCCAGGGACTCCACTGCCCCCGTGTCGCAGGCGGCGGCCAGGGCGGGGTCGATGGGCAGGCGGGCCAGGACAATGACCCGGTTCTCCGCCGCCACCTGGGCGATCTTGCTCTCGCCGAAGATGGCGTGGCGCTTGCCGCAGTCGGGGCACTGGAAATAGCTGAAATTCTCGATGATGCCCAGGACGGGGATGTTCATCATCTGGGCCATCTTCACCGCCTTGGTGACGATCATGGAGACCAGATCCTGGGGGGAGGTTACCACGATGATGCCGTCCACCGGGAGGGACTGGAACACGGTCAGGGGCACGTCGCCGGTTCCGGGAGGCATATCCACAAACAGATAGTCCAGCTCGCCCCAGTTGGTGTCCGTCCAGAACTGCTTCACGCAGCCGGCGATGACCGGCCCCCGCCAGATGACCGGGTCGGTCTCCGTCTTGGCCAGCAGGTTCAAAGACATGACCTTGATTCCCCCCCTCAGACACCGGGGGGATCATGCCGATGTCGTCCGCCATCACCGGGCCAGTGAGGCCGAAGGCCTTGGGGACGGAGGGGCCGGTGATGTCGGCGTCCAGGATGCCCACCTTCTTGCCCAGGCGGGCCATGGAGACGGCCAGGGCGTCGGTCACCATGCTCTTGCCCACGCCGCCCTTGCCGCTGACCACCGCCACCACATGCCGGATGCTGGAGGCCGCGTTAGGCGGCTCCCGGAGGTTTTGGGGCTGGGTGCGATCTCCGCAGCTCTCTCCGCAGGAGGAGCAGTCGTGTGTACAATTCTCTGCCATAAGAAATCTCTCCTTTATTCTGTCGTCCGGCACTGCCGCCGGGCGGGGTCGGTAAATGGTTTAATGCCGGTCATAGCTCCCGCCGCCGATAAATTCCCGGAGCAGGGAGTCCTTTGCCACCAGTTCGGCGGAGATGGGGACAAAGCGGTCAAAGGCCCAGATCATCTCCAAAATCTCCCGGCGGCGGATGTTTTCCTCCGGGACGGAGCGGAACAGCCGCTCGGCGTAGCGGCCCATGACGTTCACCTCATAGGGCAGGGACGAGTCAAAGATCAGATCTGCCCGGCCCTTGTAGGGGGAGATATACTGCTTTTCCCCCCGGCGGACGTTGTCCCACATATCCAGGGTCTCCCCAACGGCGGTACCGCGGAAGTTCAGGTCCCGGACGGTCCGGCGGGTCAGCCGTATCCAGGTGCCCTTGAACACCACACGGCCCAGCCGCACCACGTTGGAGCGGGCGGAGATATACATCTTGAAGGCGTTCTCGTGTCGGCCCGCCAAATCGTCGTTCAGGGCGTGGATGCCCTCAAAGACGGCGATCTCGTCCTTTCCCAACCGCAGAGGGGTCGTCTCCCCCTCCGCCCGTCTCTGGTGGGTGAAGTCGAAGGTGGGAATGTCGATCTCCTCCCCCCGCTCCAGGGCGGTGAAGTGCCGGTCCAGCAGCTCCATATCCAGACACCGAGGGGATTCATAGTCATAGTCTCCCTCCGGGGTCTTGGGGCCGTTCACCCGGTCAGGCGTCTGGAAATAGTTGTCCAGGGCCACAGCGTGGGTGTGTACCCCCCGGCGCTCCAGTTCCTCCTCGATCTTCAATGCGGTAGTGGTCTTTCCGGAACCGGAGGGGCCGGAAAGCAGCACCACCGGGCTGTTCTTTCGGTTGTTCAGGATTTGCTCCGCCGCCTGACAGATGTGATGCTGATAGTCCCGGTCGCTCTCGGCCAGGAATGCCGCTGGGTCGCTGGAGGCCCTTCGGTTGATGTCGGTGAGCAGATATGCCATAGCTATCCCTCCCTGTGAAGCAGCGACTGATAAAAGGGGACGATCTGCTCCTTCTCCCCACAGAGCTGCTCGATGCGCTGAATATATTCATATGGATATTTGGGATTGGTCATGCGCACGATCTTTCCCGTGGATGGGTCAGTGAGCTTGGTGGAGCCACCCGCCCCCAGGGCGAGGATGGTGTGCAGCTCCTCCATGATGCAGACGTTGTACAGCCCCTCATACCCCGGCTTGCACCAGCCGATGTTTTCCAACGCCCCGGACATGTATTTCTGCCGATAGAGGTAGTAGGGCCGGTAGCCCGCCTCCGCCAGCCGGGGCCAGGCGTAGTCCAGCATTTGGGCCGTCTCCTCCCCGGTGGGCAGGCCCTGACGCTCCAGAATGAGCCTAGAGCCTTTTTTCAGGGCCAGGGTGTGGACGGTGATGTTTTCCGGCTCCAGGTCCATGACGGTGTCCAGGGAGTACCGGAAGCCCTCCACCGTGTCTCTGGGCAGTCCGGCGATCAGGTCCATATTTACCGCCGGTATCCCGGAGTCCCGGGCCAGGCGGTAGGCCCGGAGGATATCTGCCGCCGTGTGCTCCCGCCCCATGGCCTGAAGCACCTCGTCCTCCATGGTCTGGGGATTGACGGACACCCGATCTACCCCATGCTGCCGGAGGACCGCCAGCTTTTCGGCGGTGATGGTGTCCGGTCGTCCCGCCTCCACCGTCCATTCGGAGAGACGGGAGAGATCAAATGCCCTGCGGATATGTCCCAGCAGCCGGTCCAGCTGGGCCGGTGAGAGGGTGGTGGGAGTGCCGCCGCCGATGTAGACCGAGCGGACCGCCGCCCCCGCCCTGGGGAGTATCTCTGCGGCGGCGTCGATCTCCCGGTCCAGGGCGTCCAGGTATGGCTCCACCAGCTTCATCGCCTTCTGCACGTCGGCGGAGACGAAGGAGCAGTAGGCGCAGCGGGTGGGGCAAAACGGGATGCCCACATAGAGGGACAGCTCCTCCGGGCGGAGGGACTGCTGGATCTCCCGCCCGGCTTTGGCCGCCTCCAGCGCCAGCTTCGTCCGCTGAGGGGAGACAAAGTATTCCTGTAAAAAACGCTGCTCCGTCTCTTCCTCGCTCAACCCCTCCTCCAACGCCTTGGAGGCCAGTTTGGCGGGGCGGATGCCGGTGAGGGCGCCCCAGTCCGGCTTTTTGTCCAGAAGCTGCACCGCCGCCAGATAGAAGGACTGCTTGATGACTCGCTGGAGCAGCCGGTCACGGACCAGCGGCTCGTCGGTCAGAGACACCTCCGGAAGCTGTGCCGTGCCGAAGACCGTCCTGTCAGTGAGGCATATCGCCGTGTCACAGCGAACCGCGCCGCCCGATTGCGACAGCTCGGAGACCGCCCACGGCCCCTCCCCTGTCGGCTCCGTCTCCGGATATTCCGGACGCTGGTCCGGGAAAAGCACCAGCATGATCTGCTCCACAGCATAACGGTAGCTGTGGCCCTTGAGAGATAGCTTCATTTGCCGTTCCGTCCTTACAAATGGAAAAACTCGTATTTGAAATAGCATACCACAGAATAGGGAAAAATGCCAGACATTTCCCCCGATTCAGCGAAATTGCCGTTTCCCGGTTTTTGGGTGCCCTCTCTTGGCAGAATCGCTCCCGTATGGTATAATGTTTTTATATGATGAGGCCTGCACGGCAGGCTACGGAGGGAAGCGTTATGTCAGTTGGTTTTATCAAATCACCGCTGGAGATCATGGAGCTGATTCTCTACATTTTGGCCCGTGTGGACGGCCCCATTGGGTTAGGCGATCTGACCGATTTGGCGCTGTGTGACGAGGGAGTGGACTACTTCCAGTTCGCGGACGCCCTGGGCAAGCTGGAGGAGACCGGTCACGTCAGCACTGACAAGGACGGGCTGATCTCCATCACCCCCAAGGGCCGAACCAATGGAGAGACCACTCAGGAGGAGCTTCCCTACTCCGTCCGGGTGAAGTGCGACCGAAACGTGAATGCTCTGAATCGGCGCCTTCAGCGGGCGCGGCAGGTCCGTACTCAGGCGAGCGCACGGGCAGACGGCTCCGGCTATACCGCCCGTATGGTGCTGGACGACGAGCGTGGCAACGTTATGACCCTGGAGATGATCGCTCCGGACCGCGCCCAGGCGGAGCTGCTGTGCCGTAACTACTCCGCTCATCCGGAACGGCTCTACAACCGCCTGTTGTCTCAGCTGCTGGAACAGGAAGAAAAATGAGATGTCCCCATGGCCCCGCCTCTGGTCAATCCGGAAGCGGGGCTCCGTCTTTCCTCAGGGCTTTTCCCGCCCTCTGCGACTGCTCAGCAGCTCCAGCCTCCCCATCGCCAGCAGATAGCCCCCAAACCATTTTCGAAGCAGCGCCGTCTCCAGCCTGGTAGCCAGCCATGCGGCAGCGGCGGCGGTCAGCGCCCCGGCCCCCGCCGCCCAGAGAATGCGTCCACCATCCAGGTATCCGTTCCGGGCATGAGCAGGGATCGCCCCGGCGGAAACCGGGAGAAAGTAGACCAGATTGATGGCCTGGGCCATCTGCTGGTCAACGCCCCCAAACAGAGTCAGCCACAGGAGCAGCAGCGTCCCGCCCCCAAGCCCGAAGGCAGAGAGCAGTCCGGTAACGCATCCGGCAATCAGACCGGGGAGCCAGGTCAGGAGATCAGGCATCGTATTCCTCCATACAGCAAAAACAGGGCAAAACGCGACCGCAGCATCCGGGGAGATGCCCTGCGAAACAGCCGTCCA
>JAJBTD010000207.1 GCA_020861055.1 Clostridiales bacterium
ATCTTAATCGCTCACTTTCGGTCGCAAGATGTTTTTAGCCTATAGGCACAATGCCACTATCTCAAGGAAGGATGCTTCACGAATTTTGCAGTTTTCCATGCTGGATTTCATGTAGAGATCATACTGGTGGCTATAAAGCTTTAACTGTTGTCTGATGGTATCCATGAGAGTATATTCTCTCAAATCCGCCCAGTGGTCAAGAGCGAATTTCGCAATTTTAAGGGAATACTTCCGGTCGTTCTCGACCTTGCGAACGGTACCTGTGGCACAATAGTTGCGGATGACCAACGGATTGATGACAGAGACAAAACAGGAGTGCCAAAACCGAATGGATTAGGTCGGTATCTCTGACTGGAAGCATAGACCGATCGGTCAGCTCTCTGTCGGGATGTGGCAACGGGTGCTGCTCACCCGGGCCCTTCTGGGAGACCCGCCTGTTCTGTTTCTGGATGAGCCCACGGCGGGGTTAGACCCCAAGGAGCGTATTCACATCCGCAATCTGATCGCTCAGTTAGGTGGGGAGGGAATCATCCTGCTGGCCACTCACATTGTCAGCGATGTGGAGTTGATCGCCGACCAGATTTTAATTATGAGGGGAGGCCAGCTCTGCAAACACGGCAGGCCCCAGGATCGGGAGACAGGGCTGACAGAAAAGGTTCGGCTCTATCCCCTCCCGGATGCAGAAAAATATATTGGCCCCGGCTGCCTTGCCGGGAACTCTGTTCGCCGGGGAGATGAAAGCTGGTTGCATTTGGTGGGCGACCATTTACCGGAAGGCGGCGTCTTGCCAGCGGCCGTTACGCTGGATGATGTCTATCTTTATTGGACAGGTGATGTATGACAGACACGGGAAGGAGCAATGCTGAGTGGTATTGCTCTTTTGTGCTACTATTTTACGTTGACTGTCCGGGGCGAGCGGCGTCTGGCAGGGATGGGCAGCTTATGTCGTCTGTTTTGGGACAATTTATATCGGTGGCGACATTTTACTGCCCCAGAACCCCAAACCCCAAAATCGCCGTCCCGCCCAGGGCATAATCCTTCCTCCTGACCGTATCTCCGCTGTTCCCCTCCACGGTGTAGACCCGCCCGCCTGACACAGACTCCACGATCCCTACATGGTCAGCGCTGCCGTCGCCGCCCCAGTCGAAGAAGATGATGTCTCCGGCGGAGGGGATATAGCTGCCGTCCATGAGCCGTCCCTGATCGGCGAACCAGGCAGCACCGTCGGTGCAGAGGGAGAATTTCGGGACGGTTCCTGCGTCGATCAGCCCGCACTGGTCAGCGCACCAGGAGACGAAGCAGGCGCACCAGTCCACCCGGCTGTCGAAACCGAACCAGCGCCAGTAGGTCTCGCCGCTGTTGCCCTCCTGGGAGAGAGCGACGGCTACCAGCGCCTCATTTCCCTCACCCGTGCCAAACCGCCCGAAGACATAGTAACGCAGGACGTGAGGAACGTACTGTGTATCCCCATAGCCGTCCCAGCCCAGATGTTCCGCCATCATAGCGGAGAACTCCGCTGCATTGGCCAGGGAGTAGCCTCCATAATGACGAACGGCCCAGGTGATGTAGCCTGGGCCGAAGTTGTACCCCTGGAGCGCCAGCCGGATGCGCTCCATATCCACGGGACTTTCCACCCCGGCCCGCTCCAGCACGTCCCGCATCACCTGAACACCGCATTGGATGGAGTAGTCCGGGTCGGTGATGCCGCCGGGGGTGTTGGGGTAGCGGGTGTTGTAACCGCTTTCCGATGCCTGCATGGGGTCAAGCCCCCGGCCGCCGCTCTCCTGCATCATAATGGCCATGATCAGCTCTACATAGTCGGCGACACCGTATTCCTCGGCATACAGCCGGATGACCGGTTCATAGGCCTCCACCTCCTCGCTGACCGGCAGCACCGAGCTGACGTTGTCCCCGCCTACCAGACTGAACGCCCCGCCGAACAACAGCACCACCAGGAGGATGGCGACCACCACCCCGCCGCCGACATCGATCACCACAGACAGGGACTGAGATTGGTCCAGCTCCGTCCGAGCGGCGGCAGCGGTGCGCCGGACGGCGTCTCCTGCAGATCTTGCGGCCTGGCCGGTGGCAGAGGCGGTTTTTGCTGCGGTCTGAGACGCTTTTCTGGCCTGTTGCGCCGCCCGCTGAGCTGTCTGTTGGGCGGCACGCTCTGTCGCAAAGGCGGAAGCGGAGGAGACCGGTGGGGCCTGCGGCTCTGTGCGAGGCGCATCGGGAATAGGGCTGCGCTCCTTTGGCAGATATGCGGAACTTTGCTCCTTTTCCCTGATCGTCCGGTGACAGGAACGCTCTTTTACCCGAAAACGGTTTTCCTCCGTCGTCTGTTGCTCCCTGGGCAGCTTGGCCGGAGCCGGTTGTTCGGCACGGGCTTCATGATCTGTATTCACAGGAAAGACCGGGCCTGTCCCATCGGACAAGCCCGGAGTGTCGCTGCAGCCGGTCGACGTGCCAGAGACATGATTGACAGAAATTTCTGCGTCATCCGGTTCGGTGAACTCTGCCGGTGATAGGTCTGATGCAATCCCCAGTTGCTCTTGCTCCTTTTGCCGTCTCTTTCGGAAGGCTGTCAAGGCGGCGTTCCCCGCCCTGTGGGTCAGCTGCGCTCCATCCTGGACGACTGCTCCGGCGCCGTCTGCCAGCGTGTCCTCCAGCCGGTCGCCGCCAACGTCGTCCTGTTGGCCCCTCTGGGCGGCGTCCCGTAGCTGGGTGCGCAGATGCTTGCCGCCTGCCGCTGCGGGATTCCGTATCAGCGTTTTCGGGAGGATTTTGGCCCTTTCCCTTTGCGCCGCCTGGACAGGCGGCTTTTCCCGTATCTCCCGCATCTCAGCCTGCTATCTCCGAGGGTCTGGTGGTCATGAGCTGGTACAGCCGGGTGTATTTGGGAAAGCTGTCAGAGAAGGGGACGATGCTGCTGCCGCACTTGATGAGTCCCCGGCCAAACTCCACGTTGGTGATATAGGAGAGCTGGTTGTCCGAGATGTTCAGCAGCCGGGCCAGATCCGCCCGGTCGGTGGCCGCCTGGTTGAGCATGACGAGGAATTCCGAGTTGGCAAGCATGGTTCGGGCGGTGTGGGACTGGAGTAGATCATCCAGGTTCTGGGTGATGCCGGTGGCGCAGGCCCCATATTTTCGCACCCGCTTCCACAGGGTGAACAGGAAATTGGCGCTGTACTTGTGCTGGAACAGCAGATAGATCTCGTCGATGTAGATCCAGGTGTTTCTCCCCCGCTCCCGATTCCGGATGACCCGGTTGAAAATGCTGTCCAGCACCACCAGCATCCCCACCGGAAGGAGCTGCTTGCCCAGATCCCGGATGTCATAGCAGAGGATGCGTGCGTCCGTATCCACATTGGTAGCCTTGGCAAAGGTGTTGAGACTGCCCTCGGTGAACAGCTCTATGGCCAAGGCCACCTCCCTGGCCTCCGGCTCCGGTTGCCGGAGCAGCTCGGCATGGAATTCCCGGAGGGTGGGGGCGTACCCCTTGTAGCCGTGGCGGATATAATCCCGGTAGACGTTGGCGGTACACCGGTCGATAATAGATTTCTCCTTAGCGGACAGCTTGCCGGAGCCCACCAGCTGCTCGCAGAGGGACAGGAGGAACTCGGATTTCAGGACAACGGGATTCTCTCCGTCGCCGTAGCCCTGCTCCATGTCCAGGGCATTGATGTGGTTCCGGGAGGCGGCGGAGATATGGACGACCTCCCCGCCCAGGCCCTCGATGAGCGGTCGGTACTCCGCCTCCGGGTCGATGACAATGATGTCGTCCTCGGTGGAGAGAGCCAGGCTGACCATCTCCCGCTTTGCCGTGAAGGACTTGCCGGAGCCGGAGACTCCCAGGACGAAGCCGTTGCCGTTGAGCAGCTCCCTGCGGTTGGCGATGATGAGATTGCGGCTGATGACGTTTTGCCCGTAGTAAACGCCGCCCTGGTGCCGGATCTCCTGGGCCTGGAAGGGCATGAGGACGGCCAACGCCTCGGTGGTGAGGGTCCGCAGGGCGTCGATGCGCCGCAGACCCAGAGGGAGGGCGGTGATGAGGCCCTCCGGCTGCTGCCAGCTCAGGGTGGCAAGCTGGCAGAGGTGCTTTCGGGCTACGGACTGGAGCGTCTCCGTGTCGCTGTCCAGCTGCTGCTTGCTGTCCGCCAGATGTACCAGGGTGACCACGGCGAAGAGCATCCGCTGATCTCTGGTAGTCAGGTCGTCCAGCATCTCTCTCGTCTCCTTCCGCTGCTGCTCCAGGTCATAGGGGACGACGGCGGAGAAGTTGTTGCTGCTGTTCTGCCGCCGCTGCCAGTTGGTGACGTTGGTCTCCACCACCAGCAGCCGGAGCTGCATCTCCCGGACTGCCTCGTCGGTGGCGACGTGGATGATGTCGATGGACAGCATCATGGTGCGGTTGAGACTGGTCAGCTCACTGACCATGGAGTCCTTGATATAGCTTGCAAAGTCCTTGAGAAACAGCACCCGTCCAAACTTGTCCCCCATCAGAAAGCAGTCCTTCTTGAATTCCAGGCTGTCCGGGCAGATGGCATCCTGGAAGAAATGCCCCCGCCGGATGCTGTCTTGCAGGTCGAAGCGGAACTCTGTCTCCTCCCCGGTGCGGTAGAAGTCGTGGAGCACCCGGAGCCGTTCCGTGGCGTCCAGCTCCTCCGACCGTGCGTCCAGCCGGGCCAGCCGGGAGACGATGTCTCCGGTGCTCCGGGCAAAGAAGGTGCGGGCCTCCTCCACATTCTTCCGGTGGGCGGAGACAGTGATATACCGCTCCTGAACCACGCTGTTGGAGGCGTCGGTGACCTTGTCCAGCAGCATGGCGTTGTACTCCTCCCGGTAGCCGGAGAGTCGGTCAGCCTTTTGTGGCAGCAGGATCTCACGTTGAAAGTCCTGGCGATTCAGCCGGCGGTTATTGATGGTGATCTTGGTGGTAGCTCCGGTGTCCAGGGCGTTGAGCAGCTCGGCGTAATTGAGGAACATGGCGGTCTTGTCCTCCTTGGAGGCCACCGCTGTACGCCCTGCTGCTGCCACTGCTGGCCCCGGAGTGGTATCATGCCCACCAG
>JAJBTD010000071.1 GCA_020861055.1 Clostridiales bacterium
AAGCCTGCTGTCGCCTGAAACTATTCACTTTTAACTTATTATACGAGGAGGTGTTGGGCAGCACGCCGAACAGAGAGGCAAAGGAGGAGCCAATGCCGTCGCAGAGGACGGAGCCGGCCAGCTCCTTGTCGGACGGCTCCCGGCCCAGGCCGCCCTCGGTGACGCCGGCGGTGTCGCCCACCGTCTCCACGGCGGTGACGACGAACATGATCAGCATGGGCAGAATAGCGGAGATATTAAACTGATAGGCCACAGGCATCAGGTTGGGGAGAGAGAACCAGGCCGCGTCCGCCACCTGGCTCCACTGGACCACCCAGGAGTAGGTGTACTCCACGCCGTCCACCGTGTAGGTGGTGGGGAGGATGAAGCCCATGACGGTCGCCACGACATATCCGGCGATGATGCCGATGAGGATGGCCATCTGGGAGACAAGGCCCTTGCCGAAGTGCTTCACGCAGATGATGACCACCAGGACGAACAGGCCCAGCAGCAGGTTGGTGGTGGAGCCGAAGTCGGGATTGGAGTTACCGCCGCCGAAGAAGTTGATACCAACACTCAGCAGGCTCAGGCCGATGGCCATGACCACCGTTCCGGTGACCACCGGGGGCAGGAACTTGCGCAGGGGCTTGATGCACAGGCCCAGAGCGCCCTCCCAGATGCCGCCAATGAGACAGGCACCCATGATCGCGCCGTAGGCATAGATGCCCGCCTCCACACTGGTGGAGATGGTCCCGGCGGCCACGCCCGCCATCATGCTGGCGGCGATGCTGTTATTCATGCCGATAAAGCCGGAGCTGGTGCCCATGACGATGGGGAGCCGGGAGCCTACAGGCCCGATGGGGAAAAGCTGCACCAGGGTAACCAGACCGGCCACCAGCATGGCGTTCTGGAGCAGGGAGATGCGGAGGGCGGCGTAGTCCTGGACAGTGATGCCGCAGATGGCCATGACGGACAGCAGCGGGGTCAGGTTGCCTACGAACATTGCCAGCACATGCTGCAGGCCCAGGGGGATAGCCTGACGCAGGGGCAGACGGCCGTCCAAGTCGTAGGGAGTGGAATAGACGGCGGTTTTCTTCTCTTTTGCCATGATCGCTCCTTCTTTCTCAGCTGTGGTTCGATGTACAAAATGGAAGCATCCCGGTGAGACATACCAAAAACAAAAAAGAGACATGATCGGGAATTTTTCCTTGTCATGCCACGCTGCATCGTCTTTGTTTTTTCTCATCTTCGTTATTATAACAGCCAGAAAAAGGAATGTCAATCCGGAGAAGTTGGAAAAAAATTTTCGGTCTGGTGATTTCCTGACCGAAAATTTTTGGTTCAATTGGAAAGGAAGCGGGCAGATACGTCTCTTTCCTATCTCTATGTCTCTTTCCTATCTCTATAATGAGGTAAAAAAGTGCCCGGTTTCGTCTGAAACCAGGCATTTTTCATACGGCAGAAGGGACTCGAACCCCCGACCTTTTGATTCGTAGTCAAATTCCGAAAGTCGAAAAATCCTTTATCCGCAAAGGTTTTTCCCGTTTTTTGTGTATACTACCCGTATACTACCGCTAAATTTGGTTGATGGCAGATCGCAGCGGTTCCAGGTCGACGTGGGTGTAGGTGTCAGCAGTAAATGCATAGTCCGTGTGACCCATCAGGTGCTGAATCTCCAGAGTGGGGACCCCCTTTGCCGCCAGCTGGGAGGCGAAGGTGTGGCGGGTGCAGTGGGGATTCAACTGGCGCACTCCGGCAGCGGCCAGGGCCGGATAATAGCAGCGCTCACGGAACAGCTTGACAGAGTAGCCCTTCCCGTTCTCCCGGCAGATCAGCCGTTCGCCGTCTCTGGCAAGCCAGGAGCGAACATATGGCAGCCAGGTCGGGTGGATGGGCACCACCCGGTTCCTGCCTGCATCGGTTTTCAGGCCGCCTGTCAGGGTGCCGTTCTCCAGATCCACGGAGAACCGGTCCAGGGACAGAAACTCCGAGATGCGCAGGCCGGTCTTGATCATCATGTAGACGCAGTCGGCATAGGGTATCCCAGCCTCCGCCGCCTGCCGGATTTTCTCCACCTCCACATCAGAAAAGTGCTCCTTCTCCACCCGCTCCTTCTTCGGGAGCCGGACGAAGTCGGCGTAGTTCTTTTCGATGATGTCGTTCTGCACGGCGTAGTCCAGCAACTGCTTCATCAGCGTGCGGATTTTCTCCAGGGTGGAACGGCCTGCCCGGACCGGCTTCGGCCTCTCCCCTTCCCTGTGCTGTGGGATGTATTTTGCCCCGTCGATGATGCGCTGGAGCTGGCCGGTGCGGGTGTCGGCCACCTTCAGACGGTGAAGAGGCGACATGTAATTCCAGGCGGAGCGGTAATTGGCCGCCAGCTGCGGCGACCAGGCGGCAGAGTTGACGGCGTGCCACTCGTTATAGAGCATCTCCCAGGTGATGTCCCGCTTTGGGGTGGGGTCTGCCCGGTAGATGGCCAGGGCCAGCTCCGCCTCCCCATAGGTGGCATAGTAGCCGATGTACCTCCGCTTCTGCCGCCCGGTGTTCTCGTCCCACCCCTCGGTGAGCACGACGGCGAAGGGCTTTTTCCGGGTGCCGGGCAGTCTTGCGATAGTCCCCGCCCCGTTGGGTCGCTTCATGGAAATTCCTCCTTCCATTTCGGAAAAATGATGCTATAATGGAAGGGTAGTAATCTCCGAGCATGATTTTACTACCCTTTCTTCCCCCCTCTTGGTGCGCCAACACCGGGAGGGGATTTTTTATTTCAGCTCCAGTGCTTCGGTCAGCTCGTGGAACAGGGGACAGAACCGCTGCTGAATCAGCGTAAAGACCCGCCGGGCAGTGGCCTCGTCATAGATATGGGAGGTCATGTTGCGGGATTCCAGCAGTTCCAGCCAGGCGGCCTCGTCGTTGAGCAGGCCGCAGGCGTAGGCCTGACGCATGACCCCCTTGGGGCTGTTGATGCCCTCGGTGAAGCCCTGGTCGATCAGGTACTCCCGGACGGTTTTCCAGGCCAGCTCGGTACAGAACTCGAACCGCTGGATCACGCCGTCCCGGACGCTGTCCAGGTGATATTCCTCGTAGTCGGCCAGGGCCTGCTCCAGACGGTCCACAGCCTGGAGCAGCTTACTTCCCTTCTCGGTGAATTTATCCATAATCGTCACGCCGTCCTTTCTGATGTTTTCTAGCAGTTTGGGGTCGGTGTCCTCCCGGACATAGACCAGGTCAAACTCCAGCAGCGTGGGCAGCTCGTCCAGCTCCGCCCGAAAGAGATAGAAGCTGTCCTCCGGGGCGCCGAACACCGCAAGGTCAATGTCACTGCGCTCTCTGGCGTCCCCTCTGGCCCGGGAGCCATAGAGAACCACCTGCTTTGCCCCCAGCCGTCGTCCGATGGCGGCGACGCTGCGATAGATAGATGTTAAGTCCTGATTCATGTGAGATGATTCGCCTCCTGTTCTGCCTCCTCTGGCTGTGAGCCGGGGGAGGCTTTTTCTTAAAAGGCACTTGACATACGTGCAAAATACGTGTACAATAGGAATATACAAGGAGGGACGGCCATGAGATACAGCGAACTGGAAAAGAAGCTGAAGAAGGGCGGCTGCAAGGTCATACGGGAAGGGGCCAATCACTCCATCTGGTACAGTCCAGTCACCGGCAAGACCTTCCCGGTCAGCCGACACAAGACAGAGGAGATACCTACCGGAACATTGAAATCAATCATGCGGGATGCGGGGCTGTAAGGCCCCGGTTCCCCGTGCTGAGAAGGAGGCTTTTTACAATGGCAAAATACGCATATCCGGCCATCTTTACGCCGGAGGAAAACGGATACAGCATCCAGTTCCCTGATTTGGAGAGCTGTTATACCAGCGCCCAGGACGTGAATGAAGGGCTGGAAATGGCGAAGGATGTGCTGTGTCTGACCCTGTACTGGATGGAGAAGGAAGGGAAGGACATTCCTGTCCCTACCAGAGTGAACGATGTGCCCCACGATGGCGGCGAGTTTGTTTCCCTGGTGGCCTGTGATACCGAGTGGTATCGCCGGTTCTATGACAGCAAAGCGGTGAAAAAGACGCTGACCATTCCCAGCTGGCTGAACGATCTGGCCGAGAGCAACGGCATCAACTTCTCCGGCGTTTTGCAGGAGGCATTGAAAGCGAAACTGAATATCGGATGATGCAGACCATCTGCCCTCCATTGACCGCTCCGGCCTACCGTCGCCGGGGCGGTCTTTTTATGCCCCGCCCTCACCGTTTGGCATAAAAGGTGAAGTTTGTGACATGGGTAAAAGGACTTGTTTCTGTGGGCCGGTTTGATGGAAAGCGGCTAATATCCTTAACCCTTCCCCGCTCTTTGTGTGAAGACGGAGCATCATGGGGTTGTCCGGAGTCGTTGCCCTTGATACACTGAAGTATAGCCAATTACAGCGAATGGTGTCATCTAGTTTGCCTTCCCCTCCATTTTGCATGAAAATTGAATCGCTTGTGACCTCAAATTCAACATCAGCTATAGCATTTTCGATTGCTATAATGTATTGAGATGTTGGCTCCATAAAATATATAGGGTGAAAAATCACGTTACAGTCTGATGCGGATTTCCAATGAACTTCACATAATAGATTGCAAAAGGGTTTATTCGGTGCCACATAAGTATTTCTTCCTTCGATTATGTCATACATTTGGCGCAGTGCTACATCAATACCTACAGTGTAAGCATCTATATAGCAGGACTGAGCAAGGACGCTCGGCATCTCGCACGGCTGAACCCTAACAGAGATGAACTTAATATCATGACCCTTTGCTGCCTTATACAATGCATTTTGCCATTCCAGCTTCACCATATTGCTTTTAAGGCTTGCTTCGGTTACGAAAAAGAAAAAGAAATTGGCTGAATCCAGCCCTTCGCTCATCTTGTCGATGATTCCATCGCCAGGCTGGATTGCCCATTCATCGTAAAACACGTTTTTTCGTCCATACGCATCTGCAATCTTAGACGAGAAATGGCGAACCAACTCTTGATCTGTATGGGTATAGCTGATAAAAATCATATTATCGCCTTCTTTCGATTATTTATACC
>JAJBTD010000043.1 GCA_020861055.1 Clostridiales bacterium
CATGGGGGATATCCCTCCTGTTACCACCTGTACGGCGTCACGGGCAACGCCTGCATCTCGGTCAACGACGAGATCATCCACGGCGTGCCCTCCGGCCGGAAGCTGAAGGAGGGGGACATCGTCTCCATCGACCTGACTGCCTGCGTTGGCGACTACCGGCTGGACAGTCAGGGGGTGGCCGTGGGCGGCTACCACGGCGACTGCTGCGCCACCTTCCCCTGCGGCGAGATCTCTGAGGAGGCCCGCCGTCTCATCGAGGGGACGGAGCGCGCCTTCTGGGCGGGCTTCCGGATGGCGAAGGCGGGCAACCATGTGTCCGACATCTCCCGGGCGGTGCAGACCAGCGCCGAGGGGGACGGTTATAGCCTGGTGCGGGAGTACACCGGCCACGGCATCGGCCGCAGCGTCCACGAGGCGCCGGAGGTGCCCAACTACGTCTCCCCCCGCTCCCTTGTGGGCAGTCCCCGCCTGTACAAGAACATGGTCATCTGTGTGGAGCCCATGGTCAACGCAGGCTCGGCCCGCATCCGCAACCGCCGGATGCCCGACGGCTGGGAGGTCCCCATGACTGCGGACGGCAAGCTGGCCGCCCATTATGAAAATACCATTCTCATCACTGAGGGCGAGCCTGAGATCCTCACCCGGTGCGGAGATTGATATGGCAAGTATCCACTCTAGTCAAATCGTTCTCTCCCTGGCCGGACGCGACAGGGGACAGCTCTTCTTCGTCGTAAAAGAGGAGGGGGACTTTGTCCTGCTGGTGAACGGTAAGGGGAGAAAGCTGGCTGCCCCCAAACGGAAGCGCAAAAAGCACGTCCGGGGGGTAGGAACCAGCGCACATCCGGCAGCCCAGCGGCTGCATAGAGGCGAAGCGGTCAGCGACAGGCAACTGCGCGCTGCATTGGCCGCCTTCCGCAACTCAGAGTTCCCGGTATGGCCCGAAGAAGGGCATCCATTGAAGGAGGAAATCAACTCATGTCCAAGGACGATATGATCGAGCTGGAGGGAGTCGTCAAGGAGTCTCTGCCCAACACCACCTTCCTGGTGGACATCGGCAAGGGTCACACGATTCTGGCTCACATTTCCGGCAAGCTCAGGATGAACTATATCCGGATCCTCCCGGGAGATAAGGTGACTGTCCAGATGTCCCCTTATGATCTGACGCGCGGCCGGATCACCTGGAGAAGCAAATGATCCCGGCAAAATAACCACAGCCGGGGCCGTGGAAAGACGCCCTCTGGACAAGGGAACGGTTCCACGCAGCAAAACAGGAGGTAAGACGATGAAAGTAAGACCGTCAGTCAAGCCCATGTGCGAGAAATGCAAGGTCATTAAGCGCAAGGGCAGAGTTATGGTGATTTGCCCGAATCCCAAGCACAAACAGAGACAAGGATAAGGAGGTGTATTGACTTATGGCACGTATTGCCGGCATTGACCTGCCCAAGGATAAGCGCATCGAGATCGGCCTGACCTATATCTACGGAATCGGCCGCACCAGCGCCAACAAGATCCTCGCCCAGACCGGGATCGACCCCAACACCCGGGTCCGCGATCTCACCGAGGCCCAGGAAGCAGCTCTGCGTGAGGTGATCGGACACCAGTATATGGTGGAAGGCGACCTGCGCCGTAACGTGGCATTGGATATCAAGCGCCTCATTGAGATCGGCTCCTATCGTGGTATGCGCCACAAGAAGAGCCTGCCCGTCCGCGGCCAGCGCTCCAAGACCAACGCCCGCACCCGGAAGGGCCCCAAGAAGACCATTGCCAACAAGAAAAAGTAAAGGAGGGATATGAACAATGGCCAAAGCTAAGAAGACTGTCGTGCGCCGCCGCCGTGAGCGCAAGAACGTGGAGAAGGGCGCTGTGCATATCCGCTCTTCCTTTAACAACACCATGGTCACCGTCACCGACCTCCAGGGCAACGCCCTGAGCTGGGCATCCTCCGGTGGCCTGGGCTTCCGGGGCAGCCGGAAGTCCACTCCCTTTGCCGCTCAGACCGCCGCTGAGACTGCCGCCAAGGCCGCCATGGAGCATGGCCTCAAGACGGTGGAAGTCTATGTGAAGGGCCCCGGCGCCGGCCGTGAGGCCGCTATCCGCGCCCTCCAGGGTGTGGGTCTGGAAGTGACCCTGATCAAGGACGTCACTCCTGTCCCCCACAACGGCTGCCGTCCTCCCAAGAGAAGACGCGTCTGATCACGAGAAGGAGGAAATAGACTATGGCAAAGAACACTCAGCCCATCGCCAAGCGCTGCGAGGCTCTGGGCATTTCCCCCGCCGTTATGGGTTACAACGGCAAGAAGAGCAATAAGCGCACCGCCAAGAACCAGATGCGCAAGAAGAAGAGCGAGTACGCCCTCCAGCTTCAGGAGAAGCAGAAGGTCAAGTTCATCTATGGCGTCCTGGAGAAGCAGTTCCGCCTCTACTATGAGAAGGCGGAGCGCGCCCCCGGCGTCACCGGCGACAACCTGCTGACCAGCCTGGAGCGCCGCCTGGACAACGTGGTGTTCCGTCTGGGCTTCGCCATGACCCGCCGTGAGGCCCGTCAGCTGGTGAACCACGGCCACTTCCTGGTCAACGGCAAGCGGGTGAACATCCCCTCCTACCAGGTGAAGGCCGGCGACGTGATCGAGGTCAAGGCCAGCAGCCGCTCTTCTGTGCAGTTCAAGCGTTTCCTGGGTGAGGACGCCATCGTTGTGTCCGTCCCCGCCTGGATGGAGCGGGAGAAGGAGGCCCTGAAGGGCACCATCACCCGTCTGCCTGAGCGTGCCGACGTGGACTTCCCGGTGGAAGAGCACCTGATCGTCGAGCTGTACTCCAAGTAACAGACTACCCTCAAGGAACCTCTGAGCCAAAGAGGTATCCCCGTGCGGAGAACGTCTGTCCGGGGGTATCGAGAGAAAGGGGGAACGGCGGGCGGCCATTTCCGGGCCGTCTGCCGCCCGTTGAATCAGTGCTTCCTCTTAATTGGCAAGCTGTAAACCAGGGGGGCAACCGCCTCCCCATGACGAGGAGGGTTAAAGTTATATGGTAGAAATTGAAAAGCCCTGCATCGAGTGCATCGAGGACCCCAACGATGGGAACTATGGCAAATATGTGGTGGAGCCCCTGGAGCGGGGCTACGGCACCACTCTGGGCAACGCCCTGCGCCGCATCCTGCTCTCTTCTCTGCCCGGTACCGCTGTCACTACCATGAAGATCGCCGGAGTCCAGCACGAGTTTTCCACCATTCCCGGTGTGAAAGAGGACGTGACCCAGATCGTTCTCAACGTCAAGAAGATTATCGCCAAGCTGTACAGCAGCTCCGTCAAGACGGTCTATATCCAGGCCTCCGGCGAGTGCGAGGTCACTGCCGGCGACATCAAGGCGGACAGCGAGGTGGAGATCCTCAACCCGGATCTGCACATCGCCACCCTTGGCCCGGAGGCGTCGCTCAATATGGAGCTGACGCTGAGCCACGGCCGGGGCTATGTCCCTGCCGAACGGAACAAGCCGGCCCAGGCGGTCATCGGCGTTATCCCGGTGGACTCCATCTATTCCCCGGTACTGAAGGTCAACTACACGGTGGAAAATACCCGTGTAGGTAACATGACTGACTTTGACAAGCTGACCCTGGAGGTCTGGACCGACGGCACGATCACCGCCCGGGACGCAGTCTCACTGGGCGCCAAGATCCTGTGCGATCACTTCGCTCTGTTTACCGACCTGTCGGAGAGCGTCGGCCGCAGCTCCACGGTAGTGGAAAAGCCGGAGACGCAGCGGGACAAGGTGCTGGAGATGACCATTGAGGAGCTGGACCTGTCCGTCCGTTCCTTCAACTGCCTGAAGCGGGCCAACATCAACACTGTCCAGAATCTGACCGAAAAGACAGAGGACGAGATGATGAAGGTTCGCAACCTGGGCCGGAAGAGCCTGGAGGAGGTCATCAACAAGCTGGCGCTGATGGGACTCTCCCTCAAGAGCGAGGACAACAACTAACAGATGTTTCGTCCCGGACGGAACTTTCAAAGGAGTGAATTGTAATGGCTGGTTACCGCAAACTGGGGAAACCCACCGACGCCCGTATGGCCATGCTGAGACAGCAGACCACCGATCTGCTCAACTACGGTCAGCTGACCACCACCGTCACCCGGGCGAAGGAGATCGCGCCCCTGGCGGAGAAGATGATCACCCTGGCCAAGCAGAACGATCTGGCGGCTTACCGTCAGGCCCTGTCCTTCCTCACCAAGGAGGAGGTCGCCAAGAAGCTGTTCGACCAGGTCGGCCCCAAGTACGCCGACCGCAACGGCGGCTACACCCGGATCGTCCGGTCTGGCTTCCGCAAGGGCGACGGCGCAGAGACCGCTATCGTCGAGCTGATCTGATTATCGACAGAAACAAAGGGCGTCCAGGGCAGCTTTTGCCCTGGACGCCCTTCGTCTGTGCGCCGCAGAATCTGCGCCGGGACAAAGGAAATCCCTCTGAAATGCCGTTTCAGAGGGATTTCAGTCCGAGTAGGGCGACTTGAACGCCCGGCCTCCTCGTCCCGAACGAGGCGCGCTACCAACTGCGCTATACCCGGATATCCAATTGAAATTACACATCGAAGATTCCACGCTCCGTCTCACTCCGATGCATCCCGTATAGTATAAAGGGTTCTGGGGGCAAAGTCAAGTTTTGCGGAAAAGATTTTTTGGCCGGATTCTGCGCCGCCCCAGGGACGACGCACGCCCGTACGCGGTTTTTCCCGCATACGGGCGCATGCCGCTTCGCCGAACGGGTCAGTTCAGGTAGTCCCCGGTGGCATAGCTGTTGTACTGACGGCGGAGAACCAGCACCGGCGTCCCGTCCTCCAGCTGATACTGCTGGTCAATGTGAAAGGCGGTTCCCGACGCCTCCAGCCGTTTGAGATAGCGGTCCCGCTCCAGCAGGGCCGCCTGGGTGGCCTCCTCCTGGCCCAGTTTTTCGTTGCGCTCAAAGTGAACCGTCTGAGACAGGCAGGCAAATTTGATCCGTTTCACTTTTTTCCCCTCCTACAATAAAGTTACGGACATAGGCACGGCAGCCAGCCGTGCCTG